>JACMJI010000056.1 GCA_014380705.1 Gorillibacterium sp.
GCAAGGTCAAGATCGGCAGCAAGCTCCCGATGTGCAGGCTGTCCGCTGTTGGGTCAAAGCCACAATAGAGCGTTACACGCTCTACCGCAAGCTTTTTCTCCAGTTCTTCTCGGTTGGTGACCTGATATACTAGACCTCTGTATTCCAAATCCTGCAAAATGTTCATCTTCTGGTCTCCTTTTCGCTATAATTGAACAGACAAAAAAAGCCTTCATCCCAAAGGGACGAGAAGACTTAAGCTCGCGGTACCACCCTCATTAAAGCAATCGTCAAGGATCACTTTCACTCGACAAGGAATAACGGGATTGCCCCGGACAAAAGCTACATATACAGAAACATTTGGCGTAGGAATACGTCTATCCTGTAGGTTCACTTCGTCAGCTCTGGATGGTAATTCGGATTCCTGTCTGCGCCGATTCGCACCATCCATCGGCTCTCTGCAAGCTGCTCCAGGCATCCTATCCGGGATAATTCCCGATCCTTCATTGCTGTAATCATATATTTTAGTTACTTTTATATCACATGTAAGGTATCTTCGTCAATTGATTAATCCTGTATTCTGATAAAATGTGCTATAATATAACGTGGAGTTAAGGAGGTTTTTCATGAGTCAGAATAATAATGCCAAATTGTCATCTCCCCTCAAAAAATCTTGGTTAAGAAAGACGGGGAAAGCGCTTTGGTTCACCATGAAATGGACGATTGGAGTTTTATTGATTGGCGGTTTTCTAGTGGCAGGAACTGCGTTTGGTTATGTAGCCTCGATACTAAAAGACGAACCCGTACGCAGCCATGAAACCATTATTCAAAAAGTCCAGGATAATGCCGAGACTGGCTACGTCTATTTCAATGACGATTCGGTGATTGGGCAGCTACGAACAGACGAAGATCGGACGCTTGCTACCTTTGAAGAAATCCCCCAAAAAATGCGGGATGCCGTTCTTGCCATTGAAGACAAAGACTTTGGCAAGCATAATGGTGTCGATACAACCGGCACACTACGGGCGATTAAGCAGCAAGTTCTGAATGAAGAGGTTCAGACAGGCGGCAGTACCATCACCCAACAGCTTTCCAGAATTGTTTTCCTGAATAAGGACCGGGAACTTTCTCGAAAGATCAAAGAGATATTCCTATCCTTAAGACTCGAGCGTCACTTGTCTAAGGAACAAATTTTAACAGCTTATTTGAACAAAATCCCTTATGGTAATGGCTCTAGCGGCTATAACCTATACGGAATTAAATCAGCGGCGAAAGGCATCTTTAATATCGATGATTTGAACAAGCTGAATATCGCCCAATGTGCCTATTTAGCCGGAGTACCTCAGCAGCCTAGCAACTTTTCTAGTTTTACAAGCAAGGGGCTTAGGGATAATGGGAACATCAAGAATGCTATTAAGCGTCAACAACTCGTTTTGAACAGTATGCTGAAGGAAGAGAAAATAATCTCCACAGAGTACGATGAGGCCATTGCTTTCGATATCCAGAAATCACTCGCCAAGACCAAAGATAAGGCCTATAACACTTATCCCTTCTTAATGATCGAAGCTGAGAAAAAGGCAACTGAGCTTCTTGTGTCTGTAAGCCATCCCGAACTCAATAAAGTGAAAACTCCTGAGTTGTACGAGGAAGCGCTAAAGGAAGAGGAGACCAACTTGTTGCGAGGAGGGTATAAAGTATATACCACGATCGACAAGAAGATCTATGATTCCATGCAGTCCATATCAAAGAACAAAGAAAATTTCACCCCAACCGATCCCGTCAAAGGAATTGAACAGGTTGGAGCCGTCTTAATTAATAATAAGTCGGGTGCCATTCTCGGAATGATCGAAGGGCGCGGCTTCCGGGATGAGCAGTATAACCATGCGATGCAAGCTCAGCGTCAACCCGGTTCGACCATGAAACCGATCGCGGCGTACCTCCCTGCTCTTGATAAGGGTGCGATTCAACCCGCTAGTGTGATCGATGATATTCCAATCATTCTGAAAGATTATCAGAAGGGCTTTCATATTCCTGAGAATTGGAACCACAAATTCCACGGTCTTGTGACAGCACGTGTAGCGCTTAACAATTCCTATAATATACCGGCCATTAAACTATTTCTTAACGATGTAGGGATCGAAGCCGCATGGACATTTGCCAAGGAACTCGGGATCACAACAATCACTGAATCAGATTACAGCGCACAAACGGGTGTAATCGGCGGGTTGGCTCACGGCGTTACTGTGGAGGAACTTGCCAACGCCTATGCATCGATTCCGAACCAAGGCGTTTTTGTAGATGCGCATATGATCCGTAAAATAACGGATGTCGAAGGAACTATCGTGTTTGAGCAGCCTGTTAAGCCTAAGCGTGTATATTCTGAGCAAACTGCATATTTGATGACAGATATGCTCCACTCCGTTATCACCAGCGGGACGGGATCGACGATTAAGAAAACATTCAAGCACTACAATGAGATTGCCGTTTCTGGTAAAACAGGTTCCACACAGGACGATGGCGACGCTTGGTTTATGGGCTATACCCCAGATATTACTCTAGGCGTATGGGTCGGTTATGACGACCAAAAATTCAAGCTAGAAAGCTTAGATGCTAAAAACCGCGCCAAGAATATTTGGTCCATAGTGATGGATACCGTCATGGATAAGAAACCAAATCTCTTCCCGAATAAGGAATTTGAGAAACCGAAGAATATTGTTAAGATGACGGTTTCCAGTCTATCTGGCTTGCTTCCGAGTGAAGAAGTGAAAAAGGCAGGCAAGCTGACGACAGATTTATTTAACTCTAAATATCTTCCGGTTAAAGAAGATGATGTCTTGGTTCCAATTCGCAGCGTTACGTATAACAAAATAAATTATATTGCCAAGCCTGAAACACCCGACGAATTTGTTGAGGAGAAGCTTGGGATTCTGCGAAAGGAGTCCATTAGTGAGCTGATCAAGAAAATCGGCGAGTTGATGCTTAAGCTTCCAGCTAGTCAACGGAAATCATTAGATCGTTATATCCCTCTTGATGCAGACAAGGATGCACCGCAAGAGATAGATCCACGTACTGACGATGGGAAGGATCCCGCAGCTCCTGCCAATCTTATTCTTACTGGCAATAGTACCGCAGGTGTGTTGACTTTTAAGGCCAGCTTGAGCCCAGATATTGTCGGCTATCGGATTTATCGAGCGGCAGATTATCAGACATATCAGCTTGTAAGCGATACGGTTGTGCTCGCTGGAGCGCCAACGGCGTTTAAGCTCCCAGCACCAGGAAGCTTAGCCTCCTACTACATCACTGCAGTAGATGTAGCAGGTCGCGAATCTACTCCAAGTGCTATCGCACTTCCTAACGGAATGGGTCTGCCACCGAGTGGTGGAGAGATCACACCTGATCCCGGTACCATCTCGCCTACACCTGGCGGATCTGGCTCTGAGGTCTCCCCCCTTCCTAGCGAAACAAATTTAGCTATTCCAGCTGCACCTGTGCTTTTAGATGCTAAGAAAAAGAACTTCGGAATCCAACTCAAATGGCAATCTAATGCCGAAGTGGATCAGGTAACGACCTACAAGATTTATTACGCAAATTTACCTGAAGATCCTTACGAGTTTGTCGCGGATACATTGGAAACAGATATTACTTATATGAAAGAAAGCGGAAGCTTCTACATTACCGCCGTCAACAGAAATGGCGAGTCTTCACCCTCGCAAATAGTCACAGTTAATTAATCATTCTCAACGATAAAAGCCTGTCAGTGTCCATTGATGCCGAGGTTTACCGATGCGGAATGAAATAAAGAGCATGTCAACTGAGTGGTTGGCATGCTCCTTATTTATTATTTATCCAGTTAAAGAACTCTCACTGCTCTACCTCCCTATAATAGAC
Source organism: Gorillibacterium sp. (assembly GCA_014380705.1). The sequence continues at coordinate 3,868 of JACMJI010000056.1, forward strand.
AAAGGCCTGTGAACCTGTAGTTCGGCAAGGAACATACAGACTCACAGGCTTATTTATATTGCAATTAAAACATCACCATGAATGTTGGGGATAAACCGTCCATTAGCGAGAATAATTTAAAGGATTTGTACCATTTCCCGGACGATCCGAAACGAGTTTTCAGCAGCCTGGTGTGCAAATTCGGGAAAATTAACAGATGCTGAACCATCGGCTTTATCTGACATGGAGCGAATGACAACAAAGGGAATATCATTCATCACACATACCTGAGCAACAGCAGCACCTTCCATCTCGGCACAGGTGCCATTCAGTTCTTGGCGCAAGGTCATCACCGTCTCGCGGTTTGCGATAAACTGGTCTCCAGAAAGAATACGCCCCGACACGATTCGGCTCACAGACAGTCTCTGCCCCGCTTCCATCGCGATACGAACCAGCTCAGGGTGAGCGGTGAAGACGGAGGTCGCTTGATAAGGGATGATCCCTCGGGCATACCCAAGCGGGGTTACATCCATGTCATGTTGCATACATTCCTCAGAAACCACGATATCACCAATCTCTAGCTGCGGATCAAGCGCCCCTGCAACTCCCGTGAAGACGATTGCGTCACAAAGAAATTGATCAATAAGAACTTGGGTACATATGGCAGCGTTCACCTTGCCTACACCCGATTTGCATACCACAACATGCAGGTTATAAAACCGGCCTTCGTAAAACTCTACACCAGCGTGGGTTGTGTGAACGACTTCCTGCATATGCTCATGAAAAAAAACAACTTCTTCATTCATCGCACCAATTAAGCCTAGTTTGGTTGCCTTCAAGCCTTGCTCTCCCCCTCTTACGCTCAACGATAAACTTGATTCTATGCGTCCTTTGGCGTTGCCCGTTACCAGTTGAATATAAGCTAATAGAAGTGGATAACTTATATTGCTTGTATCAAGAAAAAGCGGCTCAGGTTAACTGAGCCACTGACTTGCGATTTATAATCTCATGGGGAAGAACATATTTAATCTGCTCAACGTTCTCCTTGTTCATTAGCTTCGTTAGCAATCTCATGGACACAGCACCGATATCATACATAGGCTGCGCTGCTGTAGTCAGCATCGGACGAACCATGGAAGCGATACGGCTATTATCCATACCTACAATCGAAATGTCTTCAGGAACGCGAAGTCCTTCGTCCTGCGTTCGATGAATGGCACCAATGGCCATCTCATCTGTAGCTGCGAATATGGCTGTCGGTGCATCTACAAGGCCTAAGAAATAGCCCATAGCGTCAATACCCGATTCATAACGGTAATTTCCTACACGGACATACTCGTCACGAACAGGAATGCCTGCGCTCTCTAACGCCTTCTTGTAACCGTGATAGCGAGCATACCCAAGAGCAGGGTCCTGCAGCGTGCCACTGATCATCGCAATCTTGCGATGTCCTGCAGCAATTAATACGTTAACTACATCATAGGCCGCCATCTCATGGTCAATGTCGACCTCTGGTAGTGTGTGATGGTCATCTGAAGTCGCACAGAGGACAACTGGAACACTTGATGTGTTTAATGCAGCGCGATGCTCATCTGTTACCGTCCCCCCCATAAATAGGAGCCCGTCCACTTGCTTCTCAAGAAGCGTATTGATCACACGCACTTCTTTATCCTTCTTCTTGTCCGCGTTGCAGAGAATAATGTTGTAGTGATACATGTTGGCAATATCTTCAATTCCTCTGGCGACATCGGCGAAAAGGTTGTTAGCAATATCAGGAATAACCACACCAACGGTAGTCGTCTTCTTACTGGCAAGTCCACGGGCGACTGCGTTCGGGCGGTATCCCAGGTGTTCAATCGCCTCAAAAACTTTCTTGCGCGTTTGCGGTTTCACATTCGGATTGTTGTTGACCACGCGGGAAACCGTGGCCATGGAAACACTAGCCTCACGGGCAACGTCATAGATCGTTACGGTCACGTTCATTCGCTCCATTTATCTATAGTCTATTTTTTTATAGTTTTAACCCATATTATAGTCATGATACGACAAAAAAAGGGTTTTCGCAATTCAACAAAGCTCTAAAAGGTAGAAATCGCCTTTATTCGAGAAAACACGATATCACTATGGCAAAGCAAATAAACTTCGATCAGACAGCTGCGTAAGCTTATCCTGTACATCATCTGCCCATTGATCTTCCTTTAGAGAACGAGCCAAAATAAGAATATCCAACAATTGATTAATTCTTTCATCGATCAATGTGGAAAGACCTTTTGCTCCAACACTCTGGTCCACATACTGCTTAATGATGCCCGCAATTTCGTTCATCTCATGAAAACTAGCTTTTTCTTTCGTCAAACAGGCTTTATATTGGCTAAGAAGTTTAGCTAGATCCACCTTAACAGAAGGAAAGACTTCACTATAGGCACAGCTTTGACATATAAACACCGGAACATTCTCAAATTCTATTGTCCTCTTATAAATAACCGATCGAGTTTTAAGCTCCATAAAATGACCACACGTACACATTTTTTGCAAACAAACCACTCCCGTAGCCTAGCCATCATTGAAGTATCATTCGATTAACCCAAAACCGAACAGACACTTCTCTTGCCTAATTCTTTTCGACCCCGCTTGTAGAATTCCTGCCTTCTACCCTCGGGATTTGATGGAAATTCGCCATCTGCGAGCGAGGTCCCTTACCCCTGGGATCGATATAAACAGCATGGCTAGTGCTGCCCCAACTCCATCATTGCGAATATCTAGCCAATCCGGAGTTCTACCGGGTACATACATTTGATGAAATTCATCCGTTAGTCCATAGAATAGGCATAGAATATGCGCAATCGCTTTGTGAGTGTTCGAGAAACGGCCATCCGTTACCGCCCAGATGAAAGTAAGGCCAAGGAAGAAGTATGCGACAAAATGTCCCCAATCAAAGCTTTCAAGGCCCGGAAAAAACTTATTAAAAAAGGGCATGAGTGTATTCAAATCGTTTCCCGTCCGTGATGAAAAATAGAATATGGCACCCATCAAAATTACAGCAGGAAGAAAGCGCAGAACTCGCTCCTGAAGAGAGACCTTTCGCTGATCGTGAAGCGATGAACCCGTTTTAACATGTGGAGCTTTATTCAATCCTCATCCCCACTTTCTTCCTTATAGCGCTGGGCTGCGTTGCTTGATAACTCAACCGATAGACCTTGCAGCAGCTTGCGAATCTCGTCACTCGTTTGGCATAGCAGGATTTTGTCTAACACCTGACTGCTTTCTTTAGCACTTGTATTTAGCAAGCATTTCTTAACCGGTAGGTAAGATTGCACAGACATACTGATCTCCTGTATACCAAATCCAAGCCAAAGCGGAATAGCAAGCGGATCTCCCGCCATTTCGCCACAGACACTAACAGGAATTCCGGCTGCTTTAGCTGCCGATACCGTATGTTTAATCATTCGTATCACTGCCGGGTGATAGGGATCATAAAGATAAGCCACAGACTCGTTCATCCGATCGACCGCTAGCACATATTGGACTAAATCATTGGTTCCTATACTGAAAAAATCAACTTCCTTAGCAAGCAGATCCGCTAATATCGCAGCAGCAGGAACCTCAATCATGATACCGATTGGGATATTACCGCGGAAGGTAATTCCTTGAGTTCTTAACTCTTCTTTTACGTCGTCAATGATTTTCTTGGCTGATCGCAATTCCTCCAGAGAGCTTATCATCGGCAGCAAAATTCGGATCGGCCCAAACTGACTTGCTCGATAAATCGCGCGAAGCTGAGTTCGAAAAAGATCCTGACGGCTTAACAGAATCCGAATTGCTCGTAATCCAAGAGATGGGTTCTCTTCCTCGGGTAGGGCAATGTAACTGATTGCTTTGTCACCACCAATATCTAGTGCACGCATGACAAGTGGATTCCCGCCCAGCTTTTCCACAGCTTTTCGATAAATATGAAATTGCTCCTCCTCAGAGGGGACGGACGTACGATCCATAAAAATAAACTCCGTGCGGAAAAGTCCTACGCCGGGAATCTCTTGCTGGGTGGAGCGGTCCAGTTCCTTAAGTGAGCTGATATTCGCCCTAATCTCTAATCTCTTCCCATCTTTAGACAAAGGAGGAAAAGCTAAAATATGCTGCAGCAGTTCTCTTTCTTCATGCATTCTTGCTTTAATGCTCGTGTAGCAATCAATTTCCCTAACCTTGGGGTTGACTAGCACCTGACCACTGTCACCGTCCACGATAAGAATATCACCTGTAAGTATCGGTCGCTGCAGCTTCCCCTCTAATCCAATGACCATAGGAATGCCCATTGCTCTAGCCATAATGGAAGTATGGGAGGTCTTTCCACCTAGCAGTGTAACAACACCCAATACATCATTTGAATTTAATTGAATGAATGCAGATGGCGTTATCTCTTTAGCTACGAGAATATAAGGGGTTTCAATAGGAGCCGATACCATGTCGGGTTCCTCGCCAAGCAAATGCTTTAGCACGCGGTTGCCAACATCCTTAATATCCTCCGCCCGCTCCTTCATATATTCATCATCTAATAGATCAAACATATTAGAAAATTTATCGATCGCATCTTTAACCGCCAACTCTGCTCCCTTATTCTGCAATTGCATTATTTCACGGACCTCATTCAAGAAGGTGGGGTCCTCAAGAATGGCCAAATGAGCATTAAAAATATGAGATTCATCTTCACCAATAAGTTCCCGAATATCCTGACGAATCGCTTCAAGCTCCGTTTTTGATAATCTAATACTAACGGTAAGCTTGTCCCACTCAAATGTAAAGTCAGCATTTTCGCTTGACTGCTCCGGAATTTCCCGGTTACACGCAGGCAGGACATAAGCTCTGCCGATAGCGATACCTGAAGATGCGCCAATTCCTTTATCCATGTTTTTCTCCCCCCGGCAGCACGGCATCGTCCTTCAGCGTGACCGAGAAGACAGAAGCCTGACCCTTTTTGACCGCTTTAAATGGAGCAAAGCTCCAACTCTTAACCATATCCACATTGGTTATAAGCATCGGAGAAGCTAATGATTTGCCTAGCTTTCGCACCTTCTCATAATGGAATCTGGCGATCAGTTGACCTGGCTTTACCTCATCGCCTTCTTTAACCAATACCGTAAAACAATTCTCGAGTTGTGAGGTATTAATACCAATATGCAGCAACACCTCAAGCCCCTCCTTCGTCAGGATGCCAATCGCATGATTTGAAGGATGAACGTGGATAATCGTCCCTGATACAGGCGCGACTAGCTCTCCGCGATCTGGAATAAAGGCCACACCCTTGCCAACAATCCCTTGAGCAAAAATAGGATCAGGAACCTCCTCCAGGGGGATCATCCTCCCGTGCATAGGTGAGTGAAACGAGACTTGACGCACTTCTTTGCGGATCAGCTTAATGATCTGTTCCTTGATCATATCTGAATATGTACCGAACACGACCTGAACATTGCCACCACCAAGCCGGATCGTTCCCGCCGCTCCCAGATTGCGTAACGCAGCCATATCCATTAGCTTATCGTTATCCAACGTTAGTCGAAGCCGGGTTACACAGGCCTCGATTGTTTTTATGTTGTTTTTCCCGCCAAGTGCATCAAGAATAAGCGGAGATCGATAGGGAATATCACCGACCCACTCCTCTAATTGCGAGCCCTCCTCGCGTCCAGGAGTAGGGATGCGAAAGCGGCGAATAGCCCAACTGAAAAGCCGGTAATAAATATATCCATAGATAAGACCGATAGGAATAAGCATCCAGCCCCGTTGGGATAGATTATAATTGATTACATAATCAATGAGCCCAGCAGAATACGAAAAGCCATGATGAATGCCAAGCGCATTCGTAATCGCCATTGCAATGCCGGATAATACAGCATGAATGGCAAATAAATAAGGCGAAATAAATAAAAAGGCAAATTCAATCGGCTCGGAGACTCCGGTTAAAAAGCAAGCGAGCGCTGCGGTCAAAAAGGTTTTCCGAACCTTTGGTTTAAGATCCTCCCGTGCTTCATGAATAATAGCGAATGCGATGGCGGGAAGGGCAAACATCATAATTGGATATAATCCAGCCATATAAACACCTGCAGTCGGGTCTCCGGCAAAAAAACGCGGAAGGTCACCAAAAGCATAAGTTCCATCTGCTCTTTGAAAGGATCCCAGTTGGAACCAGTAAATATTATTTAGAATATGGTGGAGTCCGGAAGGGACCAGAATACGATGCATCATTCCGTAAAGAAAGGCTCCAAAGGAACCTAGACCACTGATCATAGCCCCGAAGGTGATAAACCAATCACGAAGAGTGGGACCCACAAATACAGCCGCAAGGCAGACGAGCAATGTTGCAAGACCCATGAAGAGCGGGACGAGTCGAACGCCGCCAAAAAACTGAATATATTCAGGCAGTTGAACATTCTTCAGTCTATGATAGGAAAGCGCGGTTACTATACCGATAACGATTCCACCTGCGATTCCAAACTGAAAATCCGGACCTACAAACTGTTGTGTAACTTGTGTAAATAAATAATAACTGAACATCGAAGTCATTCCAGCAATCCCAGAGTTCTCTGCAAGTCCGAGTGCAACGCCTACAGCGAAAATAAATGGCAAATAGGTAAATACGGATTGCCCCGCCAAATAAAGAATATCTCCAACTTGCCCAAGGCCAGCTTGATCCCATGGAAAGCTTCCACAGCGAATTAATATTGCCGCAACAGGAAGCATCATGATCGGCATCATCAGTGATCTTCCAAGCTGCTGGAGGTTTCCCATCCAATTCATACCACTTTCTCCTCTCCCCGAATCCAGCCAATGAAAGCTATTATTAAAGCCGCATGCTATTGTTTGCCAAGCAGCTGTATAAATTCTCGCATAAACGCTGGGAGATCTGGTGGTCGACGGCCCGAAACAATATTTCGATCCACAACGACCTCTTCATCTACCCAATGTGCCCCCGCATTCTCCAAATCGTCGCGAATTCCAGGAGTAGAGGTCATCGTAAAGCCAGCAACAATACGAGCAGATAGGAGTACCCAGCCTGCATGGCAGATTTGACCGATTGGCTTGCCCGCTTCATGAAATTCACGGGTCAGTCGGAGAACATCAGAGTCTCTTCTCATCTTATCCGGTGCCCATCCTCCGGGAACATAAAGTCCGCTATAATTAGTCGAATCGACTCCTGCATAACTAATGTCCGATTCAACAGGGACGCCATACTTGCCATGATAAATGGTTTTACCCTTCGGGCCAGCCAGGGTCACTTTCGCTCCTGCCTCTCTCAGACGGAGAACCGGATACCACATTTCCAAATCCTCAACATCTTCATCACAAAAAGCCAAAATGTTCTTCTGATGAATTCCCATAGGTTATCCCCCTTGGTTACAGTTATGATGGTTGGATTGTCTGCTTACCTAAACTATTGTATTCGGATATTCATAAATCGGCAACATTCGTCTAATATTGAAGGGCTAAGTCATGTGTAAAGGGATCTCGTGACGAAAAAGCCCGACAGACGCTTACGCGACTGCCGGACATTTATTTCAAACATGCTGCATTTAAAAATTAGGGAATTGTGATTGATAATCGTTAAATTGGTTGTAGGCTTGCTTAATCTCTTGTTGATCAGCCACTCCAATTTTGTACCAGCCGTTATCAAACATCGTATTAAACAACCCGAACTCTGTTTCATGCAGGTCACTTAATATTCCCGAAACAGTTTGATGCAGTTCGGGATTCTGCAGTTCATTAAGACCCGTGTTGTAGCCTTGGGTCATATATTTAA
>JACMJI010000057.1 GCA_014380705.1 Gorillibacterium sp.
AGGAAAAAGCAAAGGGCGATAATAAAATCGGTTCGACACTGAAAGGCATCGGCCCTACATACCAGGATAAAATTGGAAGACAAGGTCTTCGCGTTGGCGATATTCTCGCAGATACATTCACTGAAAAGTTTAAGAAGCTTACAGCGATACATTTTGCCATCCTTAAAGATCATGACATCCAATACAATTGGAATGACCTGGAAAAACAATTCATGGATTCTGTTTCCTTCCTGAAAGAATTCAAGCTGATTGAAAGCGAATATTTTCTTAATGATGAATTGAAAAAAGGTTCTTCTATTCTTGCTGAGGGTGCGCAAGGTTCACTGTTAGATATTGACTTTGGAAGTTATCCGTTTGTAACAAGCTCTAATACAGTTTCAGCAGGTGCGTGCACAGGATTGGGAATAGCGCCTCGTCACATTGGAGAAGTTTATGGAATCTTTAAAGCGTATAGCACCCGCGTTGGAAGCGGATCATTCCCTACAGAGTTGTTGGATGCTCAAGGGGAATTGATGCGTAAAGAAGGAAAGGAATTCGGGTCCACCACCGGCCGCCCAAGACGATGCGGCTGGATTGATCTGCCTTCGCTTAAATACTCTATAATGATTAATGGAGTAACACAGCTGCTCATGATGAAAGCAGATGTGTTAAATATTTTTTCGACAATTAAAGTTTGTACCAAATATCAGCTCAACGATGGCTCGGTGACTGATCTGCTCCCGTACGAGCTTGTGAATGAGAAGATTACACCTATCTATACTGAATTAAAGGGCTGGAATACTACACTTTCCGATATTTCCGATGTGTCGATGCCGCCTGAACTGAGCCAATACATTGATTATCTGCAAGCTGAACTTGGTGTTCCGATCACGTTAATTTCAACCGGCCCGGACAGAACTCAAACCGTATACAGGCAAGCCATAAATGTTTAGCAAAATATTTTTTGGTAACACTTGCATAATGTGACCTGACCTCATACATTTGCACTCCCAATTCGGAAGGAAGGGGGCAAATTGACAAACTGAGGAGCTTCAACAATTAAAAAATGAAACTTCACGATGGACGAACCAAGCAGTGATGCTTCGGTTGTATCCAAACGTTCTTTGAATGGATGATAATTGATAGCGGACCCTCTGGAAGAGATTCTAGAGAGTCAAATTCTTAAAACAAGTTTATTGGTAGCAATACTGATGAACGGACAAGGAAAAATCGAGAGCCATGAGATTAGATCGATAGAGGTCTAGTCGGAAAAGGGTATCAAACAAACATTAGCTGAGATTTCGATTCTGCGAAAGTGGAGTGAATATCGAGGCAGGTTTGCAACGCAAGTTGTGAGCTGTAAGAAATACAATGGAGAGTTTGATCCTGGCTCAGGATGAACGCTAGCGGCAGGCCTAATACATGCAAGACGAACGGCAAGAGATGTAGCAATACATTTCCTAGAGTGTCGTAAGGGTGCGTAACAAGTATGCAATCTGCCCTGTACTGGAGAATAGCTCCCCGAAAGGGGAATTAACACTCCATAAGATCGTAAAGTGGCATCACTTAGCGATTAAAACTCCGGTGGTACAGGATGAGCATGCTTCTGATTAGTTAGTTGGTAGTGTAACGGACTACCAAGACGATGATCAGTAGGGGAACTGAGAGGTTGATCCCCCACACT
>JACMJI010000058.1 GCA_014380705.1 Gorillibacterium sp.
ATCGGTCTACTGCTTATGGCAGGATCTGTTTATGGGTATATCCGGTTCATGAAACATTTAGATCAGGATCGATTCACTTTACAAACGATAAAGCCAGAAAGAACTTTGCAGAGTGGTGAGATCATTGAACTTTCTATGCTTCGCATGGTTACCATCGCCTCTGCTGCCCATCAACCGGACGCTCTGGTTGAAACGGAGGAACTTGTCGGCAAGGTTGTTGTCGTGCCCATAGGCAGAGAAGAAGAGCTAGCGAAGTGGAAGCTTACGGTACGACAAATTGTTCCACTTCAAGATGAACGGTACTACAGCTTTAAAACCGATTCTGTAGCAAATGTAAACAATATGATACGAAAGGGGGATCGTGTTGATGTCTGGGTTGAATTTAAAAGTAACGAGACACTAGAAACAGCAGAAGGTGAGAAGATCACATCCATCAAGATAATTGAAGGCCTGCAGGTATCCGGGGTGAAATCTGCGGAGGGAATTGAAATCTCCGACCGCATAAGTTTAGATTCTATGCTAACTAGCGATGCTGAGCAGCTCTCCAGTGCCAGAGGCAAACCGAGTGGAGTGCCCTTGCTTAATACTTACATTATGTCAGATGAAGTGTATCAGGCTTACGCAGCGGCTAGCGCCATTGGCACGATACGTCTAGCTCTTCCTAATCTTATGGAGTCCGGAGCAACAACGGCTCAAGTCACAGTTGATTTTGATCAATGGCTGCGTATGGGAAGGCTAAATACTCAGCTAAATGCTCAACAAGGGAAGAACATAGAACTTGCACCTGTGATTGGCAATAATCAAGAAGTGCATGAACCGCTATTATCGGAAAATAGTAACGAGGGAGTGAAAGAAGAAACGGTAGATTCCACTAATGAGGTGAAGCCATGAAGATACTATTGGGTTTTAGCGAGTCGGATTCATCTGTTCGTATGCTCGAAGCGGCATTGGAACAGGTCAGCGTACAAGTGGCTGCTACCCGGGAGCAATTGCTATTCCGAATGGAAGATGACTTTGACGCGGTGGCCATAGATATAACCCTATTCGCTAGTGTATATCCTTGGGACATGATTCGCGACATTAAAAGTCGACAAAAACACAAGCAGACAGAAGTTATTATCATACCTAACGACTGTATATATGACTCATTAATGCTTGAGTTGCTCACACGTTTAGCTCTGGAGTTTGGATTTCGGGTAACTCCGCTAGCCGTTAGTGAGAATGATCGAGTGTTGCATTTAGTTGATGCGCTCCGTGGAAAAGCTGAATCCGGTCATGAGAAGGGGGGGAGGAAGGAGGGGAAGATTATTGCATGCTGGTCAGCCGGAAGTCGGGATGGGGCTTCGACCTTGGCCCTCAATACGGCATTGGCATTAGCAACGCATACAACGCTGCGAATTGGTTTTCTAGACTTGAACCTGAAGAACCCTTCCGCTCGTTCCAACCTAAACTTCAGCGATCGGGAGAAGTCCAATGTAAGGATCAGGCCCAGACTTCAAACCCAGACCTTGACACCCGGAGAGCTTATCCAGAACTGCTTGACTTATCGCAAGCTGAAGCGATTCTACATCTTGCCTGGCACGCCTCGGAGAGAATCTGCCTCTGATGTTACCCCCGAGATGATCGATCATTTGCTAACGACAGCAAGAAATACATTTGATTTAACCTTTTTGGATCTCAATGGTTATCCCGATAATGCGGCTACGATTTGCGGTGTCCGGGGTGCTGATATCCGCCTGCTCGTTGCTCGCCCTCGGTTTGACTCTTATCGTACAGGGTGGGGTGAATGGTATGACTGCTATTGGAAATATTGCGGTTTGCAACCCCATGATATTCAGCTTGTCATGAACCGGACAGCAAGTCAGAGAGAGGCTTCAGCAGCGGCTGACTTTCTCGATATGCCACTCGCAGGCATCATTCCGGAGGCATCCACGGGTCTAGGCTGGAAATCTGTTGATGAGGGTATACCCCTGTATTACCAAACAGGCGCAGAGAATTTTATCGACGCGATTCATACACTTGCGGGTGGTTTTGCCAGGGACGCAGGGATGGATATGCGCCTGCCTGACCGAGTTAAACAACGATTATGGTCGCGAATCACCGCTACGCTAGGGTAGGAGGATAGGGATGCAGAATAGAGCTGTCCCGATGAAACCTAGGATTGCTTTTGATGCTGAGGGGTACCTGGAGGATATTAAACAAGCGAATTTGCAGGATAGAAATAACGGTTTGAATCTTCCTACTCCTGCGGGGCAGTGGCGGCGATTATCCCTGTCTGAAGCCGCACAAGCGATCCATGAACATGTGACGAAGCGAGCAGGGAAGGACGCCGACCTGCACCGAGATATCCTTCAGGCTGGTCTAGGCGATCCAATGGCGCGTGAACGGATGAAGGCTGTAATTGAAACGCTGCTGATGGAATATCGCATTGATATCGATCCCAATACACTAATTGATGGACGTACGCCTACGGACAGCGTCTATGCTGAAACTTGTGGTGCAAGTCTAATCGACGATCTGCTGCAGTTGACAGATGTGGAGGAAATACAGGTTATCGGGCGCGATATCTTCCTCATTCGAGGGGGAGAGCAGGTTGCCCACCACCGTAAGTTTGCGAATCTTGAAGAGGTACGGCTATTGCAGGACCGACTTGCCCTTTGTGGCAAGAAACCAATTCATGAGCGACAACCCTTTCTGCAAACCTACCTCTGGAATCGTTCTCGGTTAGTTATGACTCGTGAGCCTTATACGGATGTGCCAAGTATTCATATACGCAACTTTATTGTTCAGGACGTTACGCTTGGCAAGTTAATTGAACTCGGAACATTGGACCAAGCGATGGTTGAGCTTGTACGACTTCTTGTTCGCCACCATGCCAGCTTCCTGATTGGCGGATCAACCAATACGGGTAAAACAACTCTTCTGTTTGCACTAGCCCAAGAAACTGGCGAGAATGAGCGGATACGAACATTAGAGAAGGACTTTGAGGTTTCATTGCGAGAAAGATTGAAGGGAAAACGCAATATTTTGGCAGCGAGAGAAGCCGAGGAATTGCATTTGACCATGGAGGAAGCCTACAAACCTCTGTTGGTCATGTCCCCTCATTGGGTCATTCTCGGTGAGGCTAAGGGGGCCGAAGTAGCTCAAGCGGTTCAGGGGGCACTTCGAGGTCATGATGTTATGGCAACGATGCATACGAAATATCGGGAATCCTTTCTATCTGATGTCGAAGATATGATTAAGCAGGACGGGCGGATCCACCATCATGAAGATACCATGAAGCGTATTGCTAGAGCTTTTAATATTGTCATCTTCTTAAGACTGGTTCGCATTAATGGAAAGCTTATTCGTGTTGTGACTGAGATTACCGAGCTGTATGTGGATGAGTCAGGACAAGCTTGCATTCATCCCCTAGTGGAATGGAGCTATACTGAGCGGAGGTGGAACTTCACTGGGAAGCAATTAAGCTCATCGCTTATGAATCATCTCATTGCTAATGGTGCGGAGCCCGCCATGTTTCAGGCTTTAGGAGTGTGGAGTTAAATGGAAGTTACTGGGTTTTTCGTAGAAGTATTTGAGGGGGCAGTCAAGGGGCTTTTTCTGGCACTTTGGCTCATCGGTTCGGCTATTCCTATTTTCTTCTTGACACGAATCCTGCATGATCGATTTCGCCGTAAACGGCGGGTTCGCAAGTTAATCGACTCCTCAAAGAGATCAGAGGCATGGACGCTTCGCAGCTTTTCTCTACTAAGAGGATTAGCAACCGAAATGGAATTTGCTCAAATGAGAATAAGTATTGAACTCTTATCCGCTTTATCGCTCTTTCTATTCTGTGTAGGTGTGTTCGGTGTTAACACAGCTGTGCATGCCTTACACCAGGAATTCACAACAGGTACCGACCGACTTGTTCACGTTAATGCATGGTTTTTAAGCATCTTTATTGGCATATTGCTGGCGGGACTGCCAAGCTTTTATGTAAAATTTCGTGTTCAGAAGAAACGTCATCGCATCGCTTTACGCATGATCATGCTCGTGCAGAATTTAATCGGTCATTATAATTATACGCTGACAATCGCCGAGGTTCTCGCCAAGTCCTCAGCTACAATGCCATATGACGTCAAAAGCGAATGGCATCGTCTGGTACTCAGCCTGCATATGCAGACGACAGAAGAAGCACTCTATGATTTTGCTCGGCGGATTGATAACCGTTGGTCTGATGATCTGGCAGATCTTTTGATTATGGGTGCACATTACGGTATGGACATCACGGATGCGCTGCATAAACTTGTTTCGGGTATGCAGACAGCGAAGCGCAATGAGGAGAAACGAATGGCCATGATCACGGTTTACCGAATTGGCACGATGGTCATGGTTGGTTTTGCTTTCTTCGTCGTGTTATTCAACATTTATGCTGATCGCTTGAATTACCGGCATTATTTTATGGAGCAAGGTGGCAAAGCAATCCTAGCTTTCTCTACGGCTGTTATGTTTATTTCCCTAGTGTTGGTGGTTCGGGCAGGACGTAAATCCTTTTGAAAAAGAAAGGGATCAGGAGAATTCGGTTATTTTTCCATGGCAACGTAATTTATGGAGGCCGTTAATTGATTCATTTCATGGAAGGAAGTGAAGGGGGACGGGGATAATCTTATTTCGGGATATTACGTTGATTCTATTATTCATTCTTTTTATAACAGGAAGCGCATTATTTTGGCTGCCATTTGTCGGAAGAATTAAGTTCAGTCGAATGAGTCGACTGTCCTTACTCGTACAGAAGCAAAAACTTCGAATTAAACCTAATCTTAAGCTGAATAGCGACAACCTAGAGAACATGTCTCCAAAGGAAAGGACATATATCGAGCGTTCCCGTCTCGCGGGTATTGGCGTGGGCTGGACCTATCGTCATTTTTACTTCTTGCGGGGCGTAACGGCGGCAGCATTTCTAATGCTTGCTATCTTGTTCTGGGAGATATCTTCTGGAGGGGATCTATCAACATTAACGATGAAGGGATGGGTAAAAGTTTTTGGTGAGTGGGTGTTGGTAGCCCTTATCGGTTGGTGGATCCCTGTTTGGTTCCTTATCGGTTTTGCCGCACAAGCCCGCAGCCGCTACTTGCTAGAAATCGCCAAGCTATCCGAACGACTCGCCTTATGTGTCAATGAGAAAGCTGATACTCGGGACATCCTGTTGCGTGCAGGGAGAACGCTTGTTTTATTGAAACCGCATATTCAAGAACTCGCTGCCATGTGGGGAAAGAACCAACAGGCGGCGATCTGGAGATTTAAAGAAGCGATTGGCATATCCGAAGTATTTCCTTTGGTTAACGCTTTATATGCAATTAGCAAGGCTGAGGCTAAAGATGTTGTCAAGGTTTTGCAGGAACAAACAAAAAGTATTGATGCTACCCTCGAATCTGATATCAATCGAAGGATTGAGAATGCGCCTGTCTGGATTAGCTTCTATATCATGATTCCCTTTAGCTGTGTCGTGCTGCTTTTTCTCTACCCATGGGTCATTACCATCCAGTCGCAGTTAATGAATGTCTATCCTTGAGGAGGCAGAAGATGACCAAGTTAGTCGTCAGTGTTTTACTGACTGTACTTCTGGCGGGTACTGTACTTGCCGTTATTGGCAATCAGATTGTACCCGCCACGCGTACAGCAGGTATTAATACCGGTTTACAGATCGAAGAAGCGTTTCGCTAGTTTTTGACCATCCATAATAATGTAAAGGGAGATGTATGATGACAAAATTAATCGTAACAATCTGTTTGGCTGTTCTTTTGACCGGAGCTGCACTGGTAGTTGGTGGGAGGCAAGTAGCACCTGGAGTAACACAAAAGGGCAACAGTATCCAAAATGCCATTACGTCCACAACTGTTAATGGTGCAACAGGTGCTGTGACCTTTACGGCCCCTTAAGATGAGTAAGCTGATTACAGCTATTTTATTAACTGTTCTTATTTTTGGAGTTGCCGTGTTTATCTTCCAAGGGGACAAAGGGCTTAAAGAAAAGGTAGGTACAGGTTACGGCAGGGTAAGCGACACAGTTAGGAGCTTTGATTATGTAAGCAATTAATGGAGGAGGTGGGCTATGGGGGGCATTTACAAACGGTTTGAACGGAGAATAAAGCGGGTTGGTTCAGATGAGCGGGGGATCTCCAATCTGTTAGTGACCTTGATGATCATGCCTATTCTGTTATTTATGAGCATGATGATCGTTCCTTTTTTTGTCTATACCATGAAGCTAAGCCATGTAAACATGGTTGCCAATCATGCACTAAAGGAAGCTGAGGCCGTGGGCTATGTCAGTCCAGCCATTATGACGAGCACGAATTTAAAGCTTGAACAGCTCGGAATGGGTGAAATCATTAATAAGGGAAATCCATACCCCAGCTACACAGGGAGCACCGACTATAAGGTGCTGCGGGATGCTTCGGATCCAATAATTACACTCTCACTGAAATATCCTGCTCCCCATTTGTTTGGTATGCTGCCAGCTATTGGCGGCCCTAAGAGTAGTGGGGAGGATTCGGGATATTATCATATCCTCTTGTATGGCAAAAGTGAGGCTTACGAGTGACGAGGAATTTACTATGGCTTAAGAAGAATGAACAAGGCGGTATTCATGTTCTTGCAATGGGTTTACTCGCCATTATAACGTTAGCTGTCGTCGGGTTGGCCTCCATCAATTGGGGAATCCAAACACTTACCATATCTAAAGCAAAGCCACTATTAGATCAGAGTACACGTGCAGCAGCACTCAACATCGATTCAAATGCTATGGTGATGGGTCTTATCCAGTGGAATGAAGCGGATGGGAAAGCTGATTTCTACAGATATCTTCAGCTTAATTTTCGTTTAAACGAAAATAATCAACCACTAAGGAATAGTTTTATTGCTACCGAGCCTGTGGTTCATGTGCTGGAGTTCATAACAGCTTCACAGTATCCTTATAGCCTTCATCGATCCATATCTTTATACTCAGGTGGAACAAAAGCTACGATACGAACGGTTGATGTAACAATCTACGGACCATCCGTTCTTGCTATTGTTGAATTCAATAGAAAGAAGCTGGGGAGCTCCGAGCTTGAGCCCATTGTGGTTAGCAGTGTGGCTAGTATCCGCCATCGTTGATTTCCCTTGCTCGTGATTAACCTAAATATGTAATGGAAAACAAACTAGTCATAGAAGAGCCTACTAAGGTAGATGTTGCGGTTTCAACGCCATTAACATTACCAAAGTTAAGGCTCTTTTCCCATCTGCTCGCTCACGCTGTAAATCCTGCACTTTATACAACATAATAGGCTTCTCCAGCAATCTCGCCTCAGAATCCTGTAGATAATGCAGGTAAGGTTGATTGAACATGGATATTCTAACAAATGCAGGGGGAACTTATTATAATGGTTTATATTGGTTTATATAATGATAATGGGTATTTATAACAAGATAGATAGCAGAGCACAGCAAATTTAAGAACGGAGGTCACGAATGGAAAGAGAGAGCTTTCATACCTTGGCCGTGGAAGATGCACTGGCTAGGCTTAATGCGGACGAAATGGGACTGTCTATAACGGAAGCAAAAGCACGGCTTGAGAAGATGGGGAAGAATGAACTAAAGGGCAGTGAACAAAAGGGGCTGATCCAAAAGTTTCTTGAACAATTTAAAGATTTTATGGTTATCGTGTTGCTTGCCGCGGCGGTGGTATCCGCTGTACTCGGAGAATGGGCAGATGCAGGGATTATTTTTATCGTTGTCATCCTTAATGCTGTACTCGGAGTCGTCCAAGAGGCTAAGGCAGAAAAAGCGCTGGATGCTCTTAAGAAATTGTCCTCCCCCTTTGCTAAGGTAAAGAGAGGCAATGAGGTTGCCATGATCCGTGCAGATGAACTGGTCCCGGGAGATATTGTGCTGATTGAAGCAGGTGATTATGTTCCCGCCGATCTGCGGTTGCTGGAAGCTGCGAGTCTGAAGATTGAAGAAGCGGCACTTACGGGTGAATCCGTGCCAGCAGAGAAACAAACTGCACCTCTAAACAAAACGGATCTCGTTATTGGCGACCGGGTGAACATGGCTTATTTGGGCAGCAGTGTCTCCTATGGCAGAGGAGTCGGACTTGTTACAGCTACAGGAATGTCAACCGAGGTTGGCAAAATCGCTGGGTATCTGAACAGTGCAGAAGCGGAGACTACCCCGCTTCAGCGAAAACTGACGGAGCTTGGCAAATATATGACCATTGGTGTTCTAGTCATTGCGGTCATTATTTTTGTAGTTGGACTCCTTCAGGGACGTGAATTTCTGGATATGTTCCTCACTGCAGTGAGTATAGCTGTCGCGGCGATTCCAGAGGGTCTTCCGGCGATTGTTACTATCGTACTTGCTATTGGTGTACAGAAGATGGCAAAGCAGAATGCGATCATCCGTAAGCTTCCAGCTGTAGAGACACTGGGCAGTACCGAAATCATCTGCTCGGACAAGACGGGCACGCTTACGCAGAACAAAATGACGGTTACACAGCTATATCTGGCTGGGAACATGCAGGATGCGGAGTGGCAACCGGAGGAGAGTATTGAGTCTACTCTTTTCTTACAAGTGATGTCGCTTTGTAATGATTCTAAGGTTACATCTGAAAAGACAGAGAAAGGCCACTCCGTTGTTTTAGGAGATCCAACAGAAACGGCTCTCGTCTATTACGCGAACCAACATGGCTTTAGTAAAGTGGAATGGGATGCTCTGATGCCGCGCCGTGCCGAAATACCTTTTGATAGTGACCGTAAGCTAATGTCTACCTTCCATAAGCTTGAGCAAGGTGGTTATCGTATGCTGACGAAAGGAGCACCCGATGTGCTGATCCATCGTTGCTCTTGTATACGATTAATTGGAAATACGATACCCTTTGGATCGGTAGAGCAGAGGAAGATCAAGGATGCTAACCGAAAGATGGGAAGTCAGGCATTAAGAGTTCTAGCGCTTGCTTATCGCGATGTACAGGAGCTACCAACCAACCTGGAGTCCAAGGAGTGGGAGCAAGAGCTTACCTTTGTAGGTCTTGTCGGGATGATTGATCCTCCACGAGAGGAGGTGAAGGCTGCCGTTGCAATCTGTCGCACCGCTGGCATTCGCCCGATTATGATCACTGGCGACCATAAGGAAACCGCTGTTGCTATAGCCCGCGAGCTCGGTATCTTAGAGGGGGAGCATGCGGCTATAACAGGAGCAGATCTCGACCAAATGGATGAGTTGGAATTTGCTGAGCGTGTCGGTGAGTTTTCAGTCTATGCCCGTGTATCCCCGGAGCACAAGGTTAGGATCGTAAAGGCTTGGAAGATGCAAGGGAAGGTAGTTGCGATGACAGGTGATGGAGTAAATGATGCTCCAGCACTCAAATCGGCAGATATTGGGGTCGGGATGGGTATAACTGGCACAGATGTAGCCAATGGTGTATCGGATATGGTTCTTGCTGACGATAATTTCACGACTATTGTTGTATCCGTTGAGGAAGGTCGCAAAATATACAGCAATATCACCAAGGCGATCCAATACCTGCTGTCAGCAAATATTGGCGAGGTACTGACCTTGTTCATTGCTACCATGTTTGGGTCGATCGTCTTGTTCCCGATCCATATCCTCTGGATCAACCTTGTAACGGATACCTTCCCGGCGCTCGCTCTCGGTGTTGAAAAGGCAGAGAAAGGGGTTATGCAACAGCCGCCTCGATCCTCCAGGGCCAGTGTTTTCTCCGAAGGTGCCGGTTGGACGATTCTTTATCAAGGCATACTAGAAGCTGCTATAGTGCTCGGCATTTTCTATTATGCGCTTAGCCGCTATTCTTCGCCGGAAGCCATAACCATGGCTTTTGCAGCCCTAGGGTTCATTCAGGTCAGCCATGCCTTTAATGTCCGCTCCCGGACGGAGTCGACCTTCCGCACAGGGTTGTTCAGCAACATTTATCTTTTGCTTGCCACGTTTATCTCGGCACTGCTGCTTCTCATTGTGTTACTCGTGCCGTTCCTGCGCAATGTGTTTAGCCTTGTCCTACTGAATGGAACGCAGTGGGGAATCGTTCTCGCGGGATCACTGCTTATGGTTGTTATTGTGGAAATCGTTAAGTTGATCCAAAGAGTAAGTCGCTGAATAAATCCTGATATTGACAAAGTGAAACAATAGCATTATAAAGAGTAATAAGATTTCATTCTGAGTCTGTTTAATCAGGGCGATAATTCTTTATTCGTCCATTTACCAGACAAGTCAATTACATGAGACAAATATCAAGGATCGGGAAAGTAGCTGCGGAGGAAGTTTTAGCGAGCCGGGAGGGTGAAAGCCGGTACGAAATCCGCCAGTGAAGCGCTCCCGGGAGATGGTTTCCTGAACGATTCACATAGGGAGACCCGGCATAGTAGCCGTTATCAACAGGAGCGGCCCGAGACTTATGCTCGGGACATAGAGTGGTACCGCGGGAACAATAGGTTCTCGTCTCTTCGGAGACGAGGGCCTTTTCTGTTTATTTTTCGCTTTACATCTAAATTAATAAGGGAGGCACAAGTTCATGGACAATGTATTCTCACTGTCTATAAGAAGTCGGCTGCAAGAAATCCTAAAATGGCATGTGGAAAAACTATTGTTGGAAGCGGGGGTCGATTCTCCCCCAGGCTTTCGGGTAGAAGCAACGCGATCAACTCATCGAGAGCATGGAGATTATTCGACCAATGCTGCGCTCTTGTTAGCTAAGCCGCTTCGAAAGTCACCTTTATGGATCGCTCAGGAGCTCATGCAGCGAATGCTTGACGATCCTAGACTAGCTGATCTAGTGATTCAGGTGGAAGTGGCTGGTCCAGGATTTGTTAATTTTCATTTGGGATGGGGGGCATGGGAATCCAAGCAAGTCGGATTGCTAGAAGGCACGACGATCAAAAAAGCTTCGCCTTTGGCAATCAAGGCAGTCATTGAACACACTTCAGTCAACCCTAATAAGTCGATGCACATTGGACATCTTCGCAACTCCTGTATCGGTGATACATTAGCAAGAATGCTGAAGGTGGCTGGATATCAGGTTGAGGTTCATAATTACATTGATGATCTGGGCAACCAATTAGCAGATACTGTTGTAGGTTTGCTCCATTTAGAGCATGAGTCAAGTGAGCGCCGTTTCGGAGATTTCTGCTGGGAAACCTATGCGAAGGTAACTAGAGCATACCAAGAACAGCCGGAGCTTCAAAGGGAACGGACCCATGTGCTTCAAGCACTTGAGGCTGGTCGTTCCAACTTGTCCTGGATGGGTACAATTGTTGCCGAACGAATTGTTCGTGAGCATCTTGAGGAGATGCAGCGTTTCGGAATTGGGTATGATGTTCTCGTTTGGGAAAGCCAAATTGTGCACGGAGGGTTCTGGCAAGCGGCTTTTGAGAAATTACTCCATTCAGGAGCCTTTTTTAACGAAACCTCAGGAAAGCATATAGGCTGTTGGGTGCTCAAAACTGAACGTGAATCATCTGCTTCAACTGCCGAGGAAGGAGATTATCAGGTTGATAAAGTATTGGTCAGATCAAATGGTATTCTTACCTATACTGCCAAAGATATAGCTTATCATCTTTGGAAATTCGGATTGCTCACGACTGATTTCACTTATCGGAAATTCAACAGCACGGTTTGGACGACTGCGGAGGGTGGTAGTCGCAAGAAATTTGGGTCGGCGGATCTAGTGGTCAATGTGATTGACCATAGACAGGAATATCCTCAACTCATGGTGAGAGAAGCCCTGCGGGCAATGGGTTATGAAGAGCAAGCTGATCAACTGCGTCATGTGAGTTACGGTGTTGTTTCTCTTAGTCCATCAACGGCTGCGGGGCTTGGAATCAACATCGCAGAGGGTAAAGGCTCCTATGCAATGTCTGGTCGTCAAGGGGTTGGAATCAAGGTCTCCGAGCTTCTTGACAGTATGGAGCAGGTTATAGACAGGAAACGTTCACGTCGTGCAGGATTGACAAATCGAAGCATCGCAGCGGCAGCAGTTCGCTACTACCTCCTGCGTTTTCACCTCCAAACCGAAATTGTCTTTGACATGGAGCAGGCCTCTGAGGTATCAGGTAACTCTGGAATTTATCTGATGTATGCCTATGCTCGTTCGACAAGTATTCTTGAGAAGGCAAAGACAGAAAACTATGCGTACAGCTATGATCTGGTTGAACGGATTCTGAGCACAGGAAAACCGAGTGACCTGCCTGCAACTGAACATGCATTAGTACGTCATATTCAATATTGGCCAGATGTCCTGGAGGACGCTGTTAATGAGTTGTCTCCTAGTTCAATATGTACATATGCCTATGAATTGTCTTCTTTGTTCAGCCATTTCTATGCAGCTTGTCCAATCTTGCGGGCAGAGGACATAGACAGAAGTCGTCGATTGTGGATGGTATCTTGCTTCAATGAAACCTTAGGAGCGGTGCTCGGTGTTCTTGGTCTTCCTGCCCCCAAAAAAATGTAGAAGAAGTTGAAGGAAGAGGATTATAAACAGTCCTCTATCCCCGGAGAATAAGGCTATATTGATTCTAACTCTACAAGTACGGAAATAGATTCTTTATACTTATGTAAAACAGGATAAGGGGACATCGGATGAAGATTGAAACCAGTCGGCTGCAATTACTTCCGCTTATGGCGGAGCAACTTGCTTTAGCCACGGAAGACTATGAGCAATTACAAAAGCAATTAAATTTAACAATCACAGCATCAGCTTTGGATGAAGAAATGGCCTACGCGATGAATGTTCGCCGCAGAAAGGTGCTTGAAGCTCCTGATGATTTTCTGTGGTTAACCAATTGGGCAATTATTTCGCGGCAAGTGAACGGGATTATTGGATTTATCATGCTGAAGGGATGCCCCAATGCGGCTGGAGAAGTGATCGTTGGGTATGGCATAGATGAGAGGTATAGAAGACAAGGTTATGCAACCGAAGGTATAAAGGCGCTAACGGAATGGATTTTTCAAAATCCACAAGCAACCCGTATCCTAGCCGATGTTGAAAAAGATAATGAAGCCTCCCATCGTTTAATGTCAGGTTTAGGTGCATTCAAGTATAAGGAAGATGATGAATTGATCTGGTGGCGGATTAATAAAGAAGGAGCGTGAGATCAAATTGGAAAAAGAAGTCGAAGACCTTTTTGGAGATCATGTGCTGAAAGCGGCAGCGCGACTATTTGGACTAAAAGCGGAAGGCTTTAAGCAACTGGGCAATTTCGAGAATTATGTTTATGAAGCGGACAAAGATGGAGTAGCCAAAATTCTGCGTCTCACGCATAGCAGTCATCGAACCGAGGCAGAAGTTGCTGGAGAAATGGATTGGATCGATTTCTTATTGAAGCAGGGTGTCGATATCCCTAAGTATGATCATTCCTTACAGGGAAATCGGACAGAAAAGATTCTAACGGGAGCGTCGTATTTTACAGCCGTCGTTTTTGAGAAAGCAGAGGGAAAGCATGCGAAAGCCTCCGATCCCGAGATTTGGAATGAAGCGTTGTTCAAGGAATGGGGCCGAATTACCGGTCACATGCATCGAGAGACCCGTGGATATCAGCCACCAACAGCACATGCAAATCGTCCCCTTTGGGATGAGGATGATCTTTATAAAAATGCCAAAAACTATATACGTTTAGGCGATGAGTTTGTATTAGAGCGTCTGGATGCGCTGTTAAAGCATCTCTCTTCGTTACCAATTACTGCAGACAGCTATGGCTTGATTCACACGGATATTCATTCCGGCAATTTTTTTGTTGACCAGGGGAGAATCCGCGTATTTGATTTTGATGACTGCTGCTATTTGTGGTTTGTTCATGATATCGCAATTCCACTCTATTATTCTTTATCCTGGGGTGTGCCTGCTTCTTATGAGGGGAATCGGTTAGCATTTGCTGCTGATTTTTTTCAAGCATTCTGGCAAGGCTACGTGGATGAATATCAGCTATCGCATGAGTGGTTAGCTCAAATGCCAACTTTTCTTAAGCTGCGGGATGTTACACTCTATCTGGTGATTAACAAAAAGTTGGAGGACATGGACGAGAACACAAGCAGGTGGATGGAGGAAATCAAAGATAGAATCAAACAAGACGCTCCTATTGTAGACATTGATTATCTAGCCATTATAGGATTAATGGATTATTACTAAGGTTTAGTAAACGTGATGTTATATACAGCACCACATGATTCTTTAGTTCTAAACTCTTGGGGAATACAAGGATAACGGAATTGCTTATTAACAAATTGAAGAAGGCAGGTTTTTATCATGGCAAAAGCAAAGAAGGCAGCAAAGTCATTCACAGTTTGGCTACTTATTGTTCTGCAAGCTTTTCTAGGAATCGGAGGGGTTGTTGGAGGACTCTTATTGGTAGTTGATCCATCAGGGGATCTTATCATGATGCCTATTGACTTGTTGGAGCATTCTCCATTCCCCAACTTCTTGATCCCAGGTTTAATTCTGCTGGTGGTATTAGGCATAATTCCTACATTGATCAGCTATGCGCTTGCCCGTAAACCGAATTGGAGCTTTGGGGATAAGCTCAATATTTTCAAGGAATTGCATTGGACTTGGGCCTTCTCCCTTTATATCGGTTTTGCGCTGATTATCTGGATTACGGTAGAAGTGTATATGCTTCAAGAGGTCAGCATTGTTCATCTTTTCTACATAGCGCTTGGTCTTATTATTCAGGCTGTTACGGTTCTTCCTTCCGTACGCAACCATTATTTGAAATAGTCTGCAGTGACAAGCTGCTTAGTATTTTACAAAAGCTTATCATGTAGGCATAATAGAATGAGTCTTATTACCTCGCTTAAATTAAAATGTACATAGAATTCCGGGAAGCTGCGTGTGAGTGTGCTATTGTCCGGACATTGGAGAGAATGAAGCATGACCCAACGAGAAAAAGTCGGAATTGATGCAGGAGGGACCCTGATCAAAGTCGCCTTTATGCAAAAAAATAAACTGCAGTTAGAGAAATTTTCAACTTACAATTTAGCTGCGGTTGCAACATGGATTAACGAAACCTTTCCAGAGGGCGAGATCTGTTTGACGGGTGGTAAGAGTAAGATGCTGGAAACGTATCTTAATCAGACTCATACTTTGTCCTGTATTGCGGAGTTTGACGCTACCTGTATAGGTGCGCATTATTTAAGGAAAGAACAATTATCGGGGGATGGACCGTTTATCTTAACCAATGTAGGAACGGGAACGTCCGTACATTGTGTTGACCTTGAATCCAATCGACGAATTATTGGTACAGGCGTTGGTGGCGGTACTTTACTTGGGTTGTCCTACCTGCTAACCGGAGAAAAAGAATATGACTCCATTGTCCGCAAAGCGGAACAAGGAGTCAGGGATCGAATCGACTTGAAGGTAAGTCATATCTATGAGGGTGCTGAACCGCCTATTCCCGGGGACTTAACGGCAAGTAATTTTGGCCATGTTCTGCAAAATCCTGAGCAATACAAAGTTGCGGATGTTTTGGCATCTGTAATCGGGATGGTCGGAGAGACTGTGACAACCGTTAGCGTACTCGCTGCAACACAGTGCGGAATGTCAGGAATTGTCTACGCTGGATCTTCCTTTGATGACAACCCTGTGCTTAGAGGTGTAGTTGCACAGTACACGAAGATTAGAGAATGTGAACCGCAGCTGCTGGAGAACGGCGGATATTGTGGAGCAATCGGAGCACTTCTCTCAATTCTATAGAATACGTTATTAATTAGTCTTAGATGTGCGAATGGCTTGCATCAGGTTAACTCTATTCTCCGTTCCATCTAAGTAAAGATCTCCGTTCTCAATATGATCAATATATAGAATGCCATTTAAGTGATCAATTTCATGCTGGAAGCATCGAGCGAGAAAGCCAACACCTTCAAGTTCGGTTATATTCCCTTGTCGATCCTGATTTTTAAGCTTTACATAAGCAGATCTTTTTACAATTCCATTGTGGCCGGGGAAGGAGAGGCAGGCTTCCTTGCCCGTTTGTTCATCCCTCGACTCAATGATCTCAGGATTGATTAATTCCACTAAACCATCCCCGCAATCTAGAACGATTACTCTTCTTAAAATCCCAACTTGTGGTGCAGCTAATCCCGCACGGCCGTCTGAAGCATAGAGTGTTTCCGCCATATCATCAAGGAGTTTGTGCAGCCTGCTATTAAATTCGGTAACAGGCTTAGATTTTTTGCGAAGTAGTGGATCTCCAAACGGAAGAATCATTTTCTGTGTCATGTTTGATATCCTTTCTAATTGAGCATACGTAATGATTACTCTATTCATTTTGACTCATTTAAGCCTGAAATCGACGAACTCAGGGTAGGGAGAGATAATTTGTAGTAGTAATATAGCAAAATCAGAAACATCTGACAAATGATTTAAACTAGTTTCTAGCTGAAGTCACCCTTTTGACGTTTGATTTGGTATCAGATTATTGCTGCCCGAAGCTGGCTCCATTACGTCAAGAATTGGCCTTAGTTCCTTTTGTAGATTTACTGGCAGAAAAATAAGTGGAAATTTCCAGTTAAAATGATTGGGAAATGCTATAAATCTATAAATAACTGGATTTCTCCTTCTATTTCAGATGATTTCGTCCAATTTAAATGAAAAAATCAAAAATAACTGGAGAAATCCATTTATAATGTCTAAGGACGTTATCTCGGTTCAAATTAACATGCTTTTTCCATCTATTTCAAAACAAAGCAGAGATAACGGCTAGGAGCCTGCTATACCTCCAACAAAATTTCATGAGAAGTTTAACGCAACACTACTGAAATATTATTTAAGGTTCATTCTGTTTCTGCATCGGTAAACGCATGTCACCAAAGGACACCGACATGCATGTTCATTCTGTTTCTGCATCATCGGTAACCGAACGTCACCAAAGGATGCCGACATGCTTGTTCATTCTGTTTCCGCATCGGTAAACACACGTCACCAAAGGACACCGACTTGCGTTTATGCCTGTATCTCATTTTATGTCCGTTCGCGGTTCGTCATCTGCTGCCAAACAGACCCTGCAGCATCTTCTCCACCTTCCATGCGCTCGATCGCAATCTGAATCTGCATGCGTACCTCAAACTCTGGATCATCTCTAGCCTCACGTAGAGCGGGCAGAGCGCTATCCAGACCCACCTCATAGAGGAACCGGGCAGCACGCCAACGGACCAGCTTGTTGCGATCCTTTAAGGCCTCCGTCATTGGCAATGTGGCCACAGGATCACCGATATCGGATAGCGTATCGCCAACCGTTCGGCGAACGATAGGTGACGAGTCGTTAAGGGCCATGAAGAGCAGCTTCATGGCGGCAGGGGTACGCAGGTCACCTAGATAGACAGCCGCCAACCTGCGAATGGATACTTGCGAGTCTTGTATTGCTTTTGCCAATAGGGGGAGAGTAGACGCATTGGGTTTGATCTTCTCTAAGGCTGAGTAGCGTATGCGCCAATCCGGATCACTCCAAACTTGTTCAGCTGCTTCCAAGGTTGACACAATCGCCTTGGGTGCTTCTCCTGATTCAAGTCGTTCTGCTTGCGCTACAAGCTCATTCAGCCTGTTATCGTTGTAGGAGGCACTTAGCTCATTAGAAATTTGCTCGAGCACATCCGTTAGTTCACCATAGCGAATGCCAAACTCCTCAAGCTTGCGTTCCATGATTAAATTAGGCGAAGCAAGACCTGCCCGAATAGCTGCAGCGGTGAAACGCTCCGGAAGGCCACTCCGTTGCTGCTGCTCGCCAGCGTAGACCCTAACCTGCATCGGAATCCCCCGGAAGAATTGTACAGCCACCCGAACCTCTCCCCAAGCCCCAGCATCCATGTTCGCTGTGCGAGATGCAGAAATAGATGTGGCGGTTAAATCACTGTCCACTTGCTTCCCCAGAATGCTCCGTACCTCACTCAATATGCTTTGCCAATCGCTTTTGGGGTGGCGATCAATTGCCATAAAGTCAGCAGCATGATATAGCCCTGTAACGCCAGGAATTGCTAAGAGAAGTCGAATCGTTTCTGGTTGCGGCATTGTATCTTTCTTGTTATAGGTGTGGCGTTCTGCTGTTGGAAGCGTGACATCTAAATTTAACTTCATCGAATTTGGACTCGGTGTTGGTTCAATTGAAATTAATTTCATTTTATCAACTCCTTTCGTCCTTTATTCAATCGTCTTTTAAGTAGAATAGCATAATCATAGTAAAATCAAAAAACGCTGAAAACCACTTGCCGATCGAGCTTTTTTGCTAACATTGAGAAAGTTTATCAATTGGTTTAGGATATAGAGTAGATAAACAAGCAGTTACCCGCTGTAAGGAGGTTGCCCCATGTTCAAGCTAAAGCTAAGTATTCTAGATCAGTCCCCGATCCTACAAGGGACAACAGCATCACAAGCGCTGCTAAAGACGATTGAACTTGCCAAAGAGGCGGATAAGCTGGGGTTCTCCCGGTTTTGGGTGTCGGAGCATCATGATGCTCCAGGACTCGCTGGCTCGTCTCCCGAGGTGCTTATTTCAGCCATTGCTGCCCATACCCAATCCATACGAATCGGTTCTGGAGGTGTAATGCTTCCTCACTATAGTCCATATAAGGTTGCAGAAAATTTTCGTGTTTTGGAGGGGCTATATCCTAATCGGATCGACCTTGGTATGGGCCGTGCCCCAGGAGGAATGCCGCTTGCCACAAGAGCTTTACGTTATGGAAGGCTGCCGAACCCTGGTGACCCTTTCCCGGAAATGCTCCGAGAGGCAGCAGCTTTCCTATCTAATGGGTTAATAACAACGGAAGATCGTCCATTTGGCTCGCTTACAGCCACCCCGGTCGTTGAGACTGTTCCTCAAATGTGGCTGCTAGGGTCCAGTAATTATAGTGGCCGTCGAGCGGCAGAGCTTGGTGCTGGTTTTGCCTTTGCCCATTTTATTAATGGGGAGGAAGGCCGTGATGTAGTGGGTCGTTATTACGCTAATTATTGCCCAGGACCACTAGGTACTGAATCGAAAGCTATAGTATGCGTGATTGCTGTCTATGCGGATACCGAGGAAGAGGCGGAACGGCAGGCCAAATGTATAGATCTACGACTTTTACGATTTGAAAATGGAGATTTTCACAGTGAATTTCCAACACCGGAGGAAGCCGAGCGTTACCCATATTCCGAGATTGAACAGAATCGAGTTCGTTACAATCGGAGCCGTATGATTGTCGGTGGCCAGGATCGTATGGGAGAGAGGCTATTGACATTCGCCGAATCATATGGGGTAGATGAGCTGATGCTTCTGGTTATGGCTCAAGACTATGATATACGTTTCAATGCTTATCAACGTTTAGCTCAATATATGACTGATAAGGGAACAAATCATTTGGAAAAAATAACCTAAATCATTCTTTCCATGGTTTGTTAGCTTTTTGGGGTTGCAACAAGGGAAAAAGAGTAGTAAAGTTAATTTTTGTTAGAGTCTTAACCTATGGTTAAGACTCTAACCATTCATATTACTAGATAGAAAAGGGGATTAACCATGAACAAAAAGCTTATCTCTGCCGTACTTGTACTATCTCTTGCCGCTTTTGGATCCGCCTGCTCGTCCACAGCTAAGGAAGGGGCAGCATCAACAGCTCCAACTGCCATAGCTGAGGATGCCAACATGTTCAAAGCCCATGCTTACGTCGCTGCTCGGATGGCTGAAGAGAAGATTGCTGTGCTTTTCCAGTCCAAAACCACAGAAGACGGCAAGGCGATCATGAATGCCAATGCAGCTGCTGA
Source organism: Gorillibacterium sp. (assembly GCA_014380705.1). The sequence continues at coordinate 19,750 of JACMJI010000058.1, forward strand.
CAAAGCAGAAGCAACCGAATTTCTAAACACCTACTTAGATCCTGCTCTTACCGAAAAAGTATTAACACACTTTCTAACGGAAGAAAAAGCTGGGGAAGCTACTGTTGTTAATACAGAGCCATTTGTACCGGTTTCGATTCTGGCGACAAAGTCCAAGGATGAAGTTACCTTTGAAGGCGATGCCAATGAAGTGAAACTGATCACCAAGGATGGCGGCGTGTTCATTGCCAAAAAAACAGCTGAGGCTTCTTACATCATCACAGATATAACAAAGCAATAATTATCAAGTATATAGAAAACAAAAAACGACGACTGCGTGAATAGCCTACGCACCGTCGTTTTTTGCGTAATTGTCGTCATCGTCCTATGGTTACATCGGAATGGTAATAAAAAAACAACGGGGTCCACGCAAGTAGCGGGCCCTGTTGTTTTTGTGTTTAATCGCTGTATAAGTTTCTTAGAAGGGTTTAAGAACCTGCCGGTTCTTGTAAAGTTTTTTTCTTTATTTCTATTCTAGTGTTGCCCATGAAGAATACCGAAATCGCAGCTATACCAATCGGTATAAGAGCGATCAGGAACATATAAGTGATGGAATCGGACATCGCGGCAACAATCTTCTTTAGAATCTCAGGTGGGATTTTGGACCGAACATCGGGTTGGAATAGTGCCCGAGGATCATCCATAGAGAAGCCATTCCCACCGGGAGCAGTCATTCCTTCAAAAGCAGCCTTCATCTTGGTGGATAGTGCATTGCCTTGTATGACACCAAATATTGTAATGCCAAGGGTCATGCCAAATGAGCGCAGGAACGAATTAGTGGAGTTTGCAGTACCCCGGAAGCGAGCCTCCAAATTATGATTTGAAGCCGTGGGTAGCAGGGAAAAGGAAAATCCGACCCCAAACCCGGCGATCGTCATGTAGATCGTCAGTAAGTAACGTGCAGTTTCTGGTGTTAGCGTGCTGAGTAGAGACATCCCAAGAGCAAAGGAGGCAACAGAGATCAGCATAAGATTGCGGAAGCTTGTCTTGGTTTGGAAGACACCACCGACTGCGCTTCCTGCTACAGAGCCCAGCATCATAGGGATGAGGATAAAGCCTGCATTGGTAGCCGTTCCCCCATAGACCGCGCTTACGAAAATCGGAATAAAGATCGTGAGAATAATAAAGGTCGCTCCATAGATGAATGCCAGAATTTGTGAAGTGGCAAATAGCCGCTGCTTAAACAGCCATAATGAAATGATGGGTTCTACCGCTTTTGTCTCCACAAAAAGGAATAAAGCAAAGAATAATATAAAGCTTGCGAAAAGGCCAAGGATTGGCGCAGAGCTCCAAGCGAACGTACCCCCGCCGAGTTCTAATGCAAACATCAGACTAACAATGGATACAATCATGAAGGAAGCACCCAGCCAATCAATCTTTAGCTTCACATGCTGTCGGGATTCATTATAGAAACGAGTAATCAGGAAGAAGGAAACAATCCCGATTGGAATATTTACATAGAAAATCCAGTGCCAGCTTATGTATTCCGTGATATAGGAACCAAGCAAAGGACCTAGAACACTGGAGGCACCGAATACGGCACCGAATAAGGCGGTCATCTTGCCGCGTTTTTCAACCGGAAAAATATCAAATATTATGGTAAAAGCGATCGGCATAATCGCTCCGCCACCGATTCCCTGAATGGCACGGAATAGACTAAGTTGAACAATACTCTGGGATACCCCGCATAAAGCCGAACCAATCATGAAAACAATCAGTCCAAAAATAAAAAAGCGTTTACGCCCATACATATCGGAAAGCTTACCGAAAATTGGCATGCCCGCCATTGTTGTAACCAAATACGCCGATGTTACCCAAACAAACTGATCATAATTTCCCAGCTTCGATACAATGGTACCCATTGCCGTTGCAACAATGGTATTATCCATAGCCGACATCAGTATGGCCATTAACAGCCCAGCCACGACTAGCTTAATATTGCTTTTTTTAATATCCATGAGCTTCCCTCCGATGTTGATTCTTTAACACATGAAAGACCTGATTAAGTGTAGATTTGGCAAAAGCCTTTGTCAAGCAGGATCAAAGGGGGTTCAAGTTTACCTTAACGGGTACACTACAAATTGTATAAGTAAATCCAGAGTAAGAGGTTAACAACAAGGAGGGTAGCCAAGATGGAACGTGAAGAATTGGAGCAGGATGAATTGGAAAAGGAAATTATCAAAGCCTTAGACGACAATAAATTTGGTTCTTTTGGCACGATTGAGGGGGGCAACAAGCCTAAGGTTCGCTACATGGCTATATACCATGATGGGCTGCATATTTATTTGGCAACAGACCGAAAGACCCATAAGGTAGAAGAGCTCCTGGAGAATCCAAATGTATGTTTATTAGTTGGTTTTGAAGCATCCGGAAGTAAAGATCTGCTTGAGATCGAAGCAACGGCTGTTGTTACCAAAGATGATAGGCTGCGGGAAAAGGTATGGAGCAAGGAGCTAAAAAAATGGTTTGATGGTCCGGAAGACCCGGATTATGTCATCCTGTTTCTGGAACCAACAAGAATCGAATATAGG
>JACMJI010000059.1 GCA_014380705.1 Gorillibacterium sp.
AACCATTAACAAATGAATAAAGCTCGTGTGTTTTTTCATTATCGGTCCCTTTTCTCTTATGGAATATTTGCTTTGCCAGCGGTTGAGTCAAACAACAAATAACTGGGGAGTGATTCTCTCTAGCAATCCAATTTATTCTACCATTCCTTCTTCTATAAAACACCAATATTTTCTAAAATTGTATCAAATATTGCCGAGGGGGGGGTTAGGGATCGACGAAGAAACCAAGGCAGTTAAGCATTGGTTTCTTCGTCGATCTGTTCAGCTAACTGTGAGGCTCTGCCCCAGGTCTGGTCTTTTGGTGCTGCGTAATTAAATGATTACTTGGACTGAAAATATCCCAAATCCCACTCCTCCATCCATGAAATGACCATACCATCCTCTCCGAAACGGATGGGCAGCCAAACATAGCGCGAATCGGATAGTTTGTCCGGGTTCCAACGATCAGCCATGAAAATAAAAGCATCCTCCAATCCCTGCACAGGAAGAACAAAAGTGCTCTGGGCCAAGAAGGTCTTCTTGGCAAGAGAACCCTCGCAGGGGTTGTCCTTAAGCTCCCATCTGCCCATTATACTGGCAGCTTCCGCATATAACGCTACATTAGGATACCAGCCGGTACAGCTCGAGGATAGCATGTAATACTTTCCGTTTCGCTTGAAGACAGCCGGTGCTTCCCTGGACTGGTCGATGAAACATTTAACAAATTCACCTGCGGTGCTCAAGTAGTCCGGGGTCAGCTTCGATATATAAAGCGTCTTATTCCAGTCGGAGGAGTGCACCAGATAAGCCTGATCATCGTCATCCTTGAACAAGGTCATATCCCTGCTGTCCACACCATTCGGGAATACACTGCCCAGATAACGGAAAGGACCAGTAGGAGAATGGCTGACGGCAACCCCGGCCTTGGCCTTCGTATAATCCTCGCTGTCGATATGCATCCACATCACAAATTGCCCGGTAGCGCCGTTATAAATCACCTTGGGGCGCTCTACGACTTTGGAAATATGCAGATCATGAGCCTGATCTTCCTGTTCTGCAGGAAGCACCACCCCTTCATGTCTCCAATGGTAGAGGTCCTTGGATGAATAGCAGGAAACCCCTACCACATCGATACGGAATTCACAGCCATTGCTGGGGCTGGTTGGGCCATCCTTGTTCTCCCCGTACCAATAATACGTTCCGTTGTCGTACAGAATGCCGCCGCCATGAGCCTGGATCGGCTTACCATCCGTATCGTTCCATACCTGTCCCGGTTTAAATCGATTCGTCATCACAGTACCACTCCTGGTTCATATTGTATAAAAAAGCATCATTCTCGTTAAAATCCGTCCTTGTTCCATTCCTTCGGTTCATCCGAATAAGGCGGCGCTTTCCCGGTCAGAACAGCGAATAAATTCCGGTGCGCAGCTTGAATACCTTCGACAAAAGGCTCGTAAGGCCTGTGACAGACGTCAACGACACCGATTTGGAAAGCCTCTCCGTCGAATCGGCCCAAGCCCGCCTGATCATTTAGAATGAAATAGTGGGTCCCGACAATCGAGTCCATGGACGCCGCCTGCTCGACATAATACTGATAGGCCTTGCCTCTCTCCTCCTGTGACGTCACACTCTTCAGTCCACAGCTCATTAGTCCTACATCTGGCGCCCCGAAGTGGAATTCCCCGATAAGCACGGGCTTCCCCGTATGCACCTTAATAAGCTCAATATCCTCAGGCTTGGGGCACAGCTTGTAGCAGTTTATCGAGAATACATCCAGATATTCCTGTCCGCAGAAAACAAGCTCTGAAGAAACCCATGCATACCTCATCCCCAAATTCAGATGCTCCATGTCCACCCGACGGGCGGCCTCTGCAGGGATCTGAATATACCGTTCGACCAGAACCCGGGTAAACCCGAACAGATCCGCTTCGGCTCCATCCGGGAAATCCTCATAGGCAAAGGTCAACACTTGCTCGAAGCTTTCCAGTTGCATTCCCCATGCTGCGGCAAGCCCCTCGGGTTCGTTGCCATAAATGTCCCGCAAATAATGGATGAATTCCTGTTTGGAGGCCAGAGGCCGTTGCGGCTCCCTGAACATCTCACGAGCCAGATTGATCCGGCCAGCAAAGGCCCAGGACGGTTCGTTAGTCATAAAATATCCAATTAGGTAAGGGTCCCCGCGGAAGGTCTTCAGCTGTTCAGCAAAAAGGATTGACCGCTCCGCATAGCTCTCATGATAAACATCCGGGAAATCCCGGAATATCCGGTAGTCCGTTACCGGAAAACCATCCATGGGAAACACATAAGGCGTCCGAGACCAGGCACAATACCGGGGATCCGACCAGTTGCCCACCGTATTGAAGCCCCACTCTTCCATCCGGCTCTTGGTGAGCTGAGCCCACGCCTTCCACCACTCGCCGCCGAAGGCGCGGATCAGGTTGGCAACGGAATAGTTGAAGTAGGTGTCTGGAGGGAATACTTCCCCCTCCCGGTAAGCATCGCTGAATTCGCCGGAACGGTCTGGCAGCCATTGCAGACACTTCTCGAGCCCTTCGATCCTGCCTGCTTCCCCCGGACTCACCACGTCGAGTCCAGTGCTGTAAAACCCGAAGCCATCTGGATCCACCAGCCACCATCTGCTATCATCCTTCTCGGTGCGGAAAAAACCGGTCGGCTTAAAGGGCCGTTCCAAATACCCGCCAAAACGGCTCAAACCGACCGAGGAAGGCTTCTCCACCCCCGACTTATTGAGCTGAATGCGGCGTTCCGCTTCCTCCCGAAGCGCCTTCACGAGATCCTCTGTGCTATTTACCCTGCCCGGCCAATTCTTTATAAGAAGCTGCCCCCGCTCATCTACAAGCGGTTTCGGCTTTGCCAAGGAACAGTCTGGCTGCTCCAATACGGCTTCCACGGTGTGCAGAATAAAGGGGGAAGTCCCCTTCGGACAAGAAAGGCGGAGCCGGCTCACCTTAGTCGGGCACAAGGCCCTTCCGGACATAAAGCCCTTAAGCAACCCCGGAGTCCGCTCCAGCTTAAGACGCTGCGCATCCAGCATCGACAAGGGAAAAGCAACCCTTACCCGCAGACCGGGCAATATAGATAGTTTACAGTCAAAATCAGCGGGGCTCCCCTGCTCCCATCCCTTGGCACTGCTGTAGAATTCCAGTGCAAAAGAAAACTGAGCCGACCCGCTTCCGGTTAGCTCCAGAAGCAGATAAGCTTTTCCCGACAAATCCGGAAGGGGCATCTCCAGCCACCCCTCTTGTCCGCCGGTTTCCACGCTGATCCCCTCCGGCTCGGTAATTTGCAGGCTCCAGCCTATATCATAGTTGTTGATCAATGGGACTCCTCCTCTTTACTCTCCGGAGGTTTCATAGGAATGGCGGGAATGTGCAGCTCCACGCGGGTCCCTCCTTCTTTTATCCGGAATAATCTAACGCCGTAGCGCTCTCCGTACTGTAGTTTAATTCTTTCATTCACATTTCGAATTCCATATCCCAACGAATGGTCCTCATCGAAGGACAATTCCTTAAGCAACTCCTCCGGTATGCCGATCCCGTCATCCTCCACTGTTATAACCAGATGATCCTCCTCTTTTTCCAACCGAACGGCAAGTTTCAGCGAATTCTCATCCCTCCAAGCATGGAGCAAGGCATTCTCCACAAAGGGTTGAACAATCACCTTTACCGTCTCGCAGTCCAACAAGGAGGGTTCCACCTCAAAGTGGATGTCCATACGCTCTCCATACTTGATCTTCTGGATGTCGAGATAGCTGCGCACCTGTTCGAATTCATCCCGGATCGAAATCAGCAGCCTCCCATGGTTCAGGGTAAGCCGATAAAACCGCGCCAAGCCCATAACCATCCGGTGCATCTCGTCCACCTTGCCCATCTTCCCTAACCGGCTGATGGAGGAGAGGGTGTTATAAAGGAAATGGGGGTTAATCTGGGATTGAAGGGAAGTAAGCTCCGCCTCTTTCTTCCTCAGGTTGACCGTATAGACCTGTTCGATCAAATGCTCTGTGGTTTCCGCCATTTCATTGAAGGCATCGGCGATATCCGACAACTCATCGTTCCCCCTGTACCGAATACGCTTACTGAAGTCTCCTTCCCGGAAGATATTCAAGGACCGGACAATGATGTGAATTCTCTTGGAGAAGAAACCTGACATCCAAACACTGATCCCAGCTAGAGCAAGCGCCCCCATAATGGAGACAAGAATCGTATTCCATTTCAGCTCATTGGCACTGGCCTTAAGCTCGGGAAGCGGCACCCAAGCATCGAGCTGCCAATCGACCCCGGGAATCTTCTGGGTCAGATGGATTCTCTCCACATTACCGGGCGCCCCCCCTTGGTTCTGTGCGAAGCTGTTATATAAGAGGCTGCCGGATCCGGTTGACAGCACCAGCCGGCTTCCGAAGCCGACCTTCTCATAATCAACGGCCTCCAGAATATCCTTCAACCCGATGATCACCCGGATATAACCCAGCCGTTTCCTAGGAAAGCTGTTGAAATCGATCAAGGAGCGCATATGGGTAATGGTACCGTACTTCCGGTCCTTCTCCGTCTGGAACCATGCTCCGTCAATGCCTGGATCTCCAAGACTACGGAACCAATCCTCACCCGCGATTCCGGAGGTGTATCGGATTTCGAATCGGTTGCCCTGCAATGGATTTTCAGTCCCTGAATAAACTTCAGGTAGATTCTCCTGATCTAAATAGACAATAATCTGACTGTGTCCTACCGCCATGTTAGCCGCCGAATTAACCTTGGGAAGCAGTTTGGTCGTTGTGGCCTCGTAATTGAACCATCCCTCGTAGCTCCCGTTTAGGGTCAGCTGGAGATCCTCGTCATAAAACAACTGATCGGAGCCCCGCTTGACCATTTGGAGCTTGTACTCCACATTATCGGAAATCTGCTGCAGGATTCCTTGGATATTTTTTTGGGAAGCAGCTGTTATGATCCTCTCCGAAGAACGATAGGAGAAATAACCATTAAGCAGTATGGGAATGAGCAGAATTAGCAAGTAAGAGGACAACAGCTTGACTCCGTACGGAATCCGTTTCACTTTCATCACTCCAGGCTGATAGTAAGCTGCGGGATCAACGTCTCTTCCGGTAATCAATCGGCGAAACTCCGAAACGATCCTTGAAAATTTTAGAGAAGTGGGTCAGGTTTTTGTAACCGATCCGGTCCGCAATTTCATATATTTTGAGCTTGGGGTCAGTGAGCAACGTGCATGCCATCTCTAGACGCTTTGATATCATATAGTCGCTAAAGGATTCCCCTATCTCTTCCTTGAATAAATACCCAAGGTAATTCGGCGTAAAGCCGAAAGCCTCCGCCACCATACGCAGGGATAGGTTTCCATCGATATGGTTCTCCATATAGCGGCAAACCTCTTCAATGAGCTTCCAGTTTTTACGTGCCTTCTTATTATGAAGCAACTCGGATAGCTCGAAGAAACGCCTCCGTAACCAAGATTCGATATCATCCATTGTCTCGAAGCGGTACAGGATGTCCAAGTGTTGGAAGTTCCATCCGAGCAGCTCGTACAGGTCCTCATTCAGCTTCTGCATGTATTGATTAAGCCGGGAAATGATGTGAAGAAAAAAATTATAGACCGTAATGCTTTTATCCAGCTGCTTCGCAATGCCAAACAAGCGCTGAAGACAGTCATCGATTCCAACCAGGTCGTAGTTGGCCATGGCGTTGAAAATATTATCCAGAATTGACTCCAGACTGTCGGAGGACTGCAGCGACCTGGACTTAACCTCGTGCAAAGAGATTACCTTCCCTTTGCCCTGGAACATCTTGGACCGGAGAGCCGCTTGTGCATTCAGGTAAGCGGAATGGACCTCATCCGGTTGGGTGACTGTACTGCCAATTCCAATGGTGACGGATACTGGGAATACATCGGCTATACGCCCGATGCAAGACTTCAGACTGAGCCGCATCGATTCATTGTATTTTACCATAATCAAAGCGGTCCGTCCGGCTTCCATCCGGCAATGCATGCCAAGCCCATGCTCCTGCATATAATCGCTAATGAATGAATGAACGCTATCCAGAATGGCTCTTCTTTCATTATCATCGAAGTGATTCAGCTTCCACTCCACATCGTCAACCTCGGTCAAGCCTATGGTTAAGGACTGCTGCTTTACATTCATCCCGTACTGATGAAGGATCTGCCAGACTTTATCAAAGCCGACTGTCCCGTCCAACCATTGCTTAAGCAGCTCGCTGCGCAAATAAGGAAGGGATTCTCGGATCACATCGTCCTCTTTGGCCTCGGAATCCAGCTTCTGCTTCACTTCCGATAAGGTGGCTATGATCTCCTGATCGTCCACAGGCTTGAGGATGTACCCCGCCGCCTTCACCGAGATCGCCTTCTTGGCATATTGGAAGTTGTCATACCCGCTGATGATGATCGCTTTCATCCGGGGCTGCAGTTCAACGGAACGTTCAATAAGCTCTAAGCCCGTCATGGAGGGCATTTGGATATCCGTAACCAGCAGATCAATCGGCATAGTGCCCATGATACGAAGCGCCTCCGTAGCGCTTGTTACCGCAGACACCACCTCCATGCCGAGATCCTTCCAGGGGATTAACGTCCTCATCCCTTCCAGATCGATGTATTCATCGTCAACAAGCAGCACCTTGTACATGTCTGTCTCCACCCTTGTTGTTCGGATAATGAGAGTAAGGGGGGCTGAGAGCCCCCCTTGCTTTATATCTATTGATTCTTTATGCGTTTCAGGTTTTCCTGCCACTTATCGGTCATCACTTTAAGAACTTTATCGTAGCCTGCTTTTATGGCGTCCTCCTGTGCTTTGTCGAGAAGCTGCAGCACCTCTTCATCGTTCTTCGCGAAAACCATTTTGGCATAGGCTTCTTTCTCAATGTCCTTTACCCTCTGGAAAGCGACTCCTTCTTCAGAATCCGGAGCCGGGAGGATGTTTTCAAACTCGGTCACGTTCAAAGTCGTTTTCTTGAAGATATCGATTGCGCCCGCCTCATCATAAGCATTCGGCTTTTTCGGCATACTGTCATTGCGCACTTGATTGGCGTGAGTAGTCCAGTCGGAATTGGCCATCCAGTTCAAGTTGCCGATGGATTGCTTCTTGAGTTCTTCGGGGCTTGTGCTCTTGAATTTTTCGTTTGGCATCGGGATACCGTCCGCATCTGTCTCATCCCAATATAAGCCTTTCGGTCCGAAGTTCAACACCTGCTGACCTTCCACACCCGTAGCCCAATCGAAGAAGGCAAAGATTTTCTCGGGTTCCTTGGCGTTCTTGGTAATGACACTGACGTTCCAGCCAAGCGTACTCATTGGTGCCGTTTTAATTTTGGATTTGTCGAGACCGTTCTTGTAAGGAGGGAACAGAATGCTATAGGATCTCTCCGGATCTTCCTCGACACCGCCGTTATGAGAGTTCCTGGCTTTGGTAGCTACATCGAAATGGGCACCGACAGCTACCCGGTCCATTCTCTCATCCGCTTGCTCGGCTTTCATAGTGAAAGCATCCTGGGATACCAGCTTTTCGCGGAACAGCTTGCTGGTAAACAGGACCATATCTTTATATGCCGGGTCCGTAAAGATCGATTTAATCTCATTATCCTGTGGATAACCCAACATGTCTGACGCAAACTTGTGAACCTTGTTTTCTCCAAAGGAGGCATACAGGATCTTACTGCCCTGGAATTCAGCACCGCCGTCGAACGGTATGGAGTCCGGGTAAGTTTCCTTCACTTTTTTCAGATAGGCATACAAATCGTCCATAGTTTCCAGTTTAGGCTTGCCTAGAGCATTATAATATTTATTACTAATCATCCAGCCTGTGTTTCCGTAGCCTTGATCCCCTTGATACCAGTTAGGAAACCCGTACAGCTTGCCGTCGCTTGCACGGAGCATGCCCAAGGTAGTATTGCCCGCCCATTTTTTAAGATTCGGATATTTATTTACATAATCGTCGAGAGCGACCAACTGTCCGGATTTCACCAACTTCTCGAGGTCAGCACCGCGGTCCAGGGTTATAACATCCGGTAGGTCACTGGATACGATCATCGTATTCAGCTTCTGTTGGGCCGCGCCGCCGGATGAAATCCATTCCACATTGACACCTTTGTTTTCTATGATCCACTTGCCTGTCAAATCGTTGTCCCAAGGGATTGCCGTTGCCCAGTCGTAGTGCACATACCATTTGTAGTTGAGTCCCTTGAAGTCTACAACCGAATTTTCGGGTTTCTGCGTTTCCGCAGCCGCCATGGAAGGTGCCGCGCTGGGTGCCGGCAAGGTCTCTTTCTTGCTGCAGGCAGACAATAGAGTACTGAAAGACAACACACCTGCCATGAGGACGATAAAAGCTTTTCTGTTCTTCATGTCTTGAAATCCCCTCTCGTCTTAATAAGACTATTTATCTTCAATAGCTGTTTGCTATAGAGACCCTTCTATTCCTTTAATGAACCCACCATAACGCCTTTGACGAAATACTTCTGCAGGAAAGGATACACCAACATAATCGGCACTGTTGCCACCATCATCGTTGCCATAACCAACGACCGGCTGGTAACCCCTCTCAAATTCTCTGCAAACTGGCTGGCACCGCCCCCGGCGTTCTGAAGCTGTTCGGCCATAATATTAGAATTGATCAGCTGATTAAGAAGCGTTTGGATGGGAAAAAGGGAATTATCGTTCATATAAATACTTGCGGAGAACCAATCATTCCAATGCAATACTGCCGTAAAAAGCGACAACGTTGCAAAGACCGGGCCGGATACAGGAACGATAATCCGGAAAAAGATGCCGAAGGGGTTGCACCCGTCTATTCGGGCCGATTCCTCCAGCCCTTCCGGCAACCCCATAAAGAAGGTCCGGAATATAATCATGTTCCATACGCTGATGATTCCTGGAATAATTAAGACCCAGATGGTATTCATCAGATGCAACTCTCGGATTAGGAGGTAGCTTGGTATCAATCCGCCGCCAAAATACATGGTAACAACACAAAGGATCATATACAGCTTCTTGCCGATCAGATGCTTCTTGGACATTGCGTATCCGAACATGCCGGTAAATAGCATAGACAAAAGTGTACCCAAGATCGTCCGGGTTATCGTAATTCCAAAAGCTCGAATCAGCCGGCTGTCTTGAAACACAACATTATAATTCTCAAGCGTAAACTTCCTTGGCCAAAAGGCGATGCCCCCTTGCGCCGTGTCCGTCCCCAAATTGAAGGAGATGATCAAAGCATTCCAGAACGGATAGAAATTGATAAAGGCAAAGAACAAAAGGAACAGGACAATTAGGCAATGCAGCAATTTATCCTCAAAGCTCAGTTTCATAAGATCGCCTCCGGATTACTTCGTTTACCATAAGCTCGACTTGCCGAAGCGCCGGGATAAGCCGTTAGCCAAGATAAGCATCAGAATGTTGACCAAGGATTTGAATAGTCCTGCCGCAATGGCATAGGAGTAGCGCTGGTTAAGTATCCCTGTCCGATATACATAAGTGTCTATAACTTCAGAGACATTCCGGATAATAGCGTTGTTCCCATTGTTGGTCAGGAGTAAAATATCCTCGAAGCCGGCATTCAGAATATTGCTTATTTGAAGAATGAGGAAGATGAGTATAACCGGGGTGATGCTGGGCAAGGTTATCAGGAAAATCTGCTTGAATCGGTTAGCCCCGTCTATCGATGCCGCTTCATACAGATGAGGATCAACTCCTGCAATGGCAGCCAGGTACACGATAGCCCCGAAGCCGACCTCCTTCCACACATTGGCTGTGATGAGCAAACCCCAGAAGTAGTGGGAGTTCGATAACCAATTGATTGGCTCATCGATCAATCCGATTTTCTGCAGGAGCAGGTTGATTGAACCCGTATCTACCGAAAGCAGGGAGAACAAAATTCCTGACATAATGACCCATGAGATGAAATGGGGCAAATAGCTGATGGTTTGAATCACTCTCTTGTAGACCATGCTTCGGACTTCGTTCAGCATCAAAGCCAGGATAATCGGTGCCGGGAACCCGATGACCAGCTTTCCCATGCTGATCATGATCGTATTCCGTATGATCTGCCAAAACTCGGGAGCGGAGAAGAACATTCTGAAGTGCTTCAGCCCCACCCACTCACTCGCCCAAAAGCCCTTGAACATGTCATAATCCTGAAACGCCATCAGGACGCCCCACATGGGGATGTAACTGAATACAACAATGAATAATATAGCCGGCAAAACCATGACTTGGTATTCCCATTGGCTCAGCAGCCGTTTCCAAAGCGATGGATACCGGGCTTGCCGGAGGCCCGCCTGGACGCTTGTACCGGATTTCATTTGAGCTTCCCCCATCTGACATTTCATTCTCGAATGTCTTTTTCTTATAACCTTATGTTACAGGGCTGGGTCAAAGAAAACTACTACACCCAACAACGATAAATTGACCTTATCCATGTAGTTGCTACCCGGCTAATTTAAAGGGACAAAGCGTTCGTGAATAGAACGGGATTGTCCCATAAGTACCTCATGGAGCAGCAAGATCGCTTGACTAAAGCAAAGGTGGTGGAACAATGGCTATCCTTTCTGTGTCCTCAGAACTGCCTGGATTGTTTTATATCGAAACGATGGAAAATCATTCTTTCAATAAAATTAAAAAGAACGGGAGCTCGAAAGCCTCCCGTTCTGATTTTATAGCTTGCTTGCACAAATTAATTTCCTCGCAGCATTTTGGCTAATCCGTCAGCCGCTCTCCAAATGTCGCCTGCTCCCATTGTCAGGACCAGATCTCCGCTTTGGACATGCCCCTTAAGGTAGTCTAGAACTTCCTCTTTCGTGGCGATATGCTTTACGTTGGTGTTGCTGTTCTTCCGAATCAGTTCTACCAGCTTTGCTGAAGTGATGCCTTCAATCTGCTTCTCCCCAGCCGGGCTATAGATGTCAGTAATAATAACTTCATCCGCATCCGTAAAAGCTTTACTGAACTGCTCGAAGAGAAAAAAGGTTCTTGTATACCGCTGAGGCTGAAAAACAGCAATAATTCGCTTGTCTGTAGCCTTAGCTGCAATGATGGTCGCTTGAATTTCCGTTGGATGATGGGCATAGTCGTCGATAACGAGAATGCCCTTCGCCTCACCGAGAACCTGAAACCGCCGCTTGGCACCTCGGAAATCGGTGATGGCATCAGCAACTTGCTCGAAGGTAAGTCCCGCCTCAAGACAGACAATGAGGGTTGCCAACGCGTTGTATACATTATGTTTTCCCGGAACAGACAAGGTCATCGTTCCAAGCAATTTGTCCTTATGCTTAACCTTAAAAGAAACCTTGCGATCCCCAAGCTCCAGATCGTAGCCTCGATAATCCGCTTCGCACTCAATCGCAAACGTGACCGTTTGTGATTTCAAGTTAGGAAGGATACCTGGAAGATAAGCGTCATCCAGGCACAGCACGGACTTGCCACCCTCCTGAACCTGTCCCAAAAACTTCTCATACGCTTGTCTGAGCTTGCCAAAATCACCGTCATAATGCTCTAAGTGGTCGGCTTCAATATTATTAACTACAGCAAGGTAAGGATGGTATTGCAGAAACGAACCATCACTTTCATCCGCTTCAGCAATAACATATTCCCCTTTGCCTGCTTTGGCATTGCTGCCTAAGTTCATCACCTCGCCACCGATAATGTAGGTGGGGTCCTGTCCGCAGGATTCCATGACCAAAGCAATCATGGATGAGGTCGTGGTTTTGCCATGTGCTCCAGCCACAGCAACTCCCTTGCGTTCCTTCATTAACCGAGCGAGCATCTGAGAGCGATGAAGAACGGGAATGCTCCATTCCTCTGCCTGCAGCTTCTCCACATTGTCATTGGACAGTGCTGTTGAATAAACAACGAGATCTGCCCCACGAACATTCTCCGCCTTATGACCAATGAAAACCTTTGCTCCCTTAGCGGCAAGCTTCTCGGTTAGCTCCTGCTGGACAAGATCGGAACCGGAAATCTGATATCCCATCTCCAGCATCACTTTCGCAATGGCGCTCATTCCATATCCGCCAATGCCGATAAAGTGAACATGTTCTGTACTGTTCAAATCGCTCACCAACCTTTTTCTGATTCGGACTGGTTTATCACCCAGGAGCGTACATCAGAGATCATATAAAGCGTCCCTGACACTACAGCAAGATCTTCCTCCGTCGTTCCATCTACCAATAGATTAAGCGCTTTTTTCCAATCCGGTTCAAGCAATAGTACGGGACGTCGGTCCATGCCGCGAAGCAGATCCTCCGCTTGCTTAAAAAGATCTGATGCAGCGAGTTTTTTGTAATAATCCGGTTCTGTAATAATAATTGTATCTACTAACGGCAGGATATGCTGCAAAAATCCTCTGTGATCCTTCGATGCAATCATCCCGATCATCATACGTAGCTTCGCGTATTTGTATGTCTCTCTTATCGCTTGGACTAGCGCTTCGGCGGCATGGGGATTATGTGCACCATCAATCAGAAGACGCGGCTGTTCCGTCAAGAGCTCCAAGCGACCTGGCCATTTTGCGGAAGCAAAAGCTTCTATTAATGGCTCTTCGTCTAAGATAACCGCGTTATATTGGCGCAGCAATTCCAAGGTCATAAGCGCGGCAGAAGCATTTTTTAATTGATGCTGCCCACTCAGTCCAACGCGAAGATCTTTATAGGTTCGAAACGGACTATGAAAATCAAATATCTGTTGCGTAGGTTCCACTGAAACTTTCTCAAAGTGGTATTCCCGCTCCATAAGATAAAGGGAGGATTGGTTGGCGAGACAAGCGACTTCGATCTCACGGATCGCATCTACCTGCTCTACACCACTGACCACAGGTACACCCGGCTTGATAATACCTGCTTTCTCGATCGCAATCTCGACAATGCTGTCTCCGATAATATCCATATGGTCAAGCCCGATATTGGTGATAACCGAAACGACCGGTGTAACGATATTCGTACAATCGCGCCTTCCGCCAAGCCCTGCTTCCCAAACAACAAAATCAGGATATACCACACGTGCATAGTAAAGGAGAGCAATGGTTGTGACGATCTCAAACATGGTCGGAGCACCCAGAGATGTATTCTCGATCTCAGCAATAATGGGGCGAAGCAAGTTAGTCAAGCGGAGCAACTCTTCCTCCGGAATATCCTGACCATTGTATTGCAAGCGATTCGTAAATTTTTCGATGTAAGGGGAAGTAAAGGTACCCACATCGTAACCACTACGAATCAGTGCTTCTGTAAGAAACGCACAGGTGGAGCCTTTTCCATTCGTGCCGGCCACGTGAATAAAGCGCAGCCGACGCTCAGGATGGTCCAGAAGCTCCATTAGGCGTTCCATACGTTCCAATCCATGACGAATACCATGAAGCGGAACGCGTGCATTAATCCAATCTACTGCCTCAGCGTACGTTTCGAAGGGAGCTCCACTCGCAGCCAGACTGGAATGTCCAACCTTGTCCTGCGTTCCTTTTTCACATCGCATCATCTTTTGTCGCATCCTTTATATATATATGAGCTTTTTCCCAATCTGCTCTAGAAGTTCAGTGAATTCCACGCTTCTAGCCTTTTAGCTCTTGCAAACGGATGGCTACTTTATCACGTTTATCTGCATAATCAGCCATCTTTGCTTTTTCCTCTTCAATTACCTTGGCAGGAGCCTTGGCTACGAAGCCGGCATTATCCAGCTTCTTTGCGATCCGTTCCACTTCTCCATGGAGGGTCTCCAGCTCTTTTTCCATACGGACAATCTCTTGAGCAATATCGATCAGACCTGCGAGCGGGAAGTAGAGCTCTGCCCCCGTCACCACCGTTGACATCGCTTTGTTGGGTACGATTAGACTTAGACCAATCTCAAGCTTGCTTGTGCCGCAGAAGCGCTGTAGGTAGTTCTCGTTACGCTGAAGAATCGCAGCGGCATGCTCATCGGTAGGCTTAACTAGCATTTCAACTTTCTTGCTCATGGGTACATTTACTTCCGCACGGATATTACGCACTGCACGGATGACATCCATGAGCAGCTCCATCTCACGAACCGCTTCATTCGCTTCAAATTGAGCTTCATAAACCGGCCACGAGGCTAGGACGATCGTCGCTCCTTCATGCGGCAGGTGCTGCCAAATTTCTTCCGTCAGGAACGGCATGAATGGATGGAGCAACCGCAGGGTGCGATCAAGCACGTAAGCCAGAACAGAACGCGTGGTTGCTTTTGCCGCTTCGTCCTCACTATAAAGTGACAGCTTACTGAATTCAATGTACCAATCACATAAGTCATCCCATATGAAATTATACAGAACTCGGCCGGTTTCGCCAAATTCGTAGGCATCGATCAATCTCGTCACACTCTGTACTGTTTCATTCAGCTTATGAAGGATCCAACGATCCGCGGTATTCATCTTGTCATCAAGAAGTATGTCCTCTACGCGCATGTCGCCAAGGTTCATGCGAACAAAACGAGAAGCATTCCAAATCTTATTAGCAAAATTACGGGCCTGCTCGACGCGTTCAAATCGGAAACGCAAATCTTGACCTGGTGTGCTCCCCGTAGAGAGCATATAGCGCATGGCATCGGTTCCGTACTGATCGATGACTTCCAGAGGATCAATCCCATTGCCAAGTGATTTGGACATTTTACGACCCTCCGCATCACGAACCAGTCCATGGATAAGCGCATCCTTAAACGGTCTTTGATCGGTAAATTCCAGGGCGGTAAAGATCATCCGCGCAACCCAGAAAGGAATAATATCGTAGCTGGTAACGAGCACATCAACAGGGTAAAACCGCTTGAAATCTTCCGTCTCAGCCGGCCAACCAAGCGTAGAGAAAGGCCAGAGTCCCGAGCTGAACCAGGTATCGAGTACATCCTCATCTTGCTCAAGATTGATGCTTCCACATTTGGAGCATTCGCCAACCGCAGTCCGCGATACGTGAATTTCGCCACACTCCCCACAATGCCAAGCAGGAATCCGGTGTCCCCACCAAAGCTGACGGGAAATACACCAGTCACGAATGTTTTCAATCCAGTGTAAATATGTTTTCTCAAAGCGATCGGGAACGAAGTTTACACCCTTTACCCCATCCTCCATCTTCTGAATATCAATGGCCTTTTCAGCAAGCGGCTTCATTTTGACAAACCACTGCGTAGAAAGATAGGGCTCAATAACCGCACCTGTACGTTCGCTGTGCCCAACTTGGTGAACATGCTCCTCAATGTTGATCAGAACGCCTGCTTCCTTCAGATCAGCGATGATCCTCTTGCGGCAATCGAACCGATCAAGCCCCTGGTAGATCCCGGCATTCTCATTCATCGTGCCTGTCTCATCCATGACAAGAATCTGAGCAAGATCGTGACGGCTGCCTACTTCGAAGTCGTTAGGGTCATGGGCTGGTGTAATCTTAACCGCACCGCTGCCAAATTCTCGGTCTACATATTCATCGGCAACGATGGGGATTTCCCGGTTTACAATCGGGAGAAGCAGCATTTTGCCAATCATGTCCTGATAACGCTCATCCTTAGGATGAACGGCAACAGCGGTATCTCCAAGCATCGTTTCCGGACGAGTGGTGGCTACGGTAATAAAACCACTCCCATCCTTCAGCGGATAGCGCAGGTGGTAAAGCGCCCCTTGGACTTCTTTATACTCTACTTCAATATCAGATAGAGCGGTTCGTGCTTGCGGGTCCCAATTAATGATCCGTTTGCCCCGATAAATCAACCCTTTCTCGTGAAGATGGACGAACACGTCGCGGACAGCCGTCGACAATCCTTCATCCATGGTGAATCGCTCCCGTGAATAATCCAGCGACAGACCCATTTGGGACCATTGCTCACGAATCGTACCCGCATATTGTTCCTTCCAGCTCCAAACCTGCTCAAGAAATTTCTCGCGACCGAGGTCGTAACGTGATATTCCTTCTTTGCGCAGCTTTTGCTCGACCCGCGCTTGCGTAGCGATTCCCGCATGGTCCATCCCTGGCAGCCAAAGAGCATCGTAACCTTGCATCCGTTTGGTCCGAATGATGATATCCTGAAGCGTTAAATTCAATGCATGCCCAATATGAAGCATACCCGTTACATTTGGAGGAGGAATAACAATCGTGAAGGTCTCCGCATCCTTCCGTTCCCCTGCTTTAAAATAAGCTCCTTCAAGCCAAAAATCATACCATTTCCTCTCTGCTTGCTTCGGATCATACGTCGTTGGCATTTCAGTCTGAACTTGCATTTCATTGTTGTCTTCCATGAATTAACCTCCCTTAAGGATAAATGCCTTACGGCGTCTTTGGCGCCGTTTGTTTACCCTTGAACGATAAGTGCAGTATAAGGAGAAAATTTATACTAACTTATATTTCAAAGATAAACACCTTTGGCATAACTACAGCGACCGTATGTATAACGGTACAAAATAAAAAAAGCCTTCATCCTCCTCAAAGGACGAAAGACTGCGCTTCCGTGGTACCACCTTCATTCCGCCTCCACTTAGGAAACGGCACTTAAGTAGCAGATAACGGCTGCTTCCCGACGGGCTTGCGATCGACACAAAATGTGTTCAACCGTTAATACCCGCAGCTCCAAGGCGACCTTCGGCAACCTCGACCTACGGACCTTCCAGCAACTACTGGTCCGCTCTCTGAAGGCTTGCTGCCTACTCTTCCCTATCCTTGCTATTCACCATGTTTTTTTCTTCCCTATATCATATACATATTATGCAATGGAGTCAATTAGGCGACCGTCAAGGATTAGCATCAATGAAGCCGTAAATTTATACCTGCAAAAGGAAATGGTCATAACTAGACTTGCTAGCTACATATGCTGATTGTGGACAGCCTTAACCTAATGTAGAACGAGGTGTATCATGCAAAGATGGTGGTGGAAGTACCGACTCACTATTAAAAGTATCGTATTCCCGTTAATCTGCTTTCAATTCATCCGCACGCTGTTGCTGCCTAACCCCTTTGACGTGTTTTTTTTGTTCATTCTGTTTATGGTGTACTTAGGATTTTTGTTAGATGTTTATTAACACAGACTTAATTACAAGGATAAACGCCAATCGGTTTCCTTGCTGCCGTGCGTTTGCCGATGCCGAATCAGAATGAACCTCATTCTTACGCTCAGGAGAAACAAGCTTTAAAACCACAAATAGACAAGTCCCATATCCCCATAAGGGTTCGGGACTTGTCTATTTAAACGGAGGAACAGGATCGATCAATGGAGTGGAATATAAAGGATTTGCCCCTCATTCACCTGTAAACCGTTAATTCGGTTATATAGAACAATCTCACGAGAATTCATACCGTAGCGATTCGCAATGGATTCCAAGGTTTCTTCTTTTTGTACAATACAGATTCGCAGCTGCTTAAAAGCTTTTTGCTCATTATCATGAATAAAAAGCTTCTTCCATTCAACGGAATTTTGGAATTCCGCTTCACTCCGTGTGGCTTCCGTTACTTCCGCAGCTTCACGGGTACGAACCAAAGAATGCAGATGGGAAATACTTGGAGAGGCTTGCTTGGCCGCAAAGGCAGCCATATACACTCTCTGCTCCTGTTCCTGCGGACTCTCCTTGATAGATCTAGACTCAACAGATTGAATGACTTCGGTATCTGCTTTTCGGGCTGCATTCAGGAATGGGGCAACGAATGGTTTATCGCCACCTATTTCCGCCAATGATTGATCCTGAGGAACATCCGTCTCATCCAGTTCTGCGTTAAAACGTGAGTATGAATCCTCCTCATCGAACGACTGAACGGATAAGTATTGAGCAACCTCCTGGATTATTGGTTCCACCGTTTCTTCCTCTAGGACTGCCACAGACCATTCGGTTCGAGGTTCACGTGGTTCCTCAACAGTTGGAAAATAAGCAGCGAGGTTAACCTTTTCATTTACGTAGGCAGTTTCTTGCTCCTGTGCTTCAAATGTCTCTTCCTCCACCTGGGGGGACAAGCCTTGGGCATCATCAAATGTATGCTCGTAAACAAAAACCGTCTCCTCTTGACTAGAGGGTTCCCAGACGTCTCGCTCCTCAAGCGGCAACATTTCAAGCCCATGCAGAGAAAGCACACCTGTTACATTCATACTTTTACTTGTCATTAACTCAACATCGAATTGGTCAATCACAACCCGTACATCCTCCAAGCAATGAATCCGACTCAGCGGCATGGTGATTTCAACAGGTATCAGATGCTCAAACGATTGCCCGGTGAGGCCATTCTCCCCCCGATAAGCGCCTGTAAGCCACAGATTTCCCTTAACAACCGCATAATCTGCTTCCTCCACCACCTGAATATGAGGAGCTAATTCTGCTGCTTCCAACTCCAATATGCCGTCAAATCCTTCGGGTAGGTGTACCCGTTCATAAATGTCGAAGCGCAGCCCGGAACGATGTTCCGTCATCCGTTCATCCTCCCTCCCGTAACTTTCCGTCATTTCCTAACCATTATATGGACGTCGGGGAAAGAGCATGCCAACTTTTTGTCTTTTTAGGTAATGTAGGGCTCATTTATTCCTAGTATCCTTTCCCGTTTGTTTATGCAAAAACAAAAAGAGCAAGCCCAATAAAACAGAGCTTACTCATCGGGTGCTGATACGAGGACTTCTATACGAGCTCTAGCGAAGCTGTTCGAGCCATCCGGCCATATCATCGGGAAGGGGGGCGAACAAATGAATCCTCTCTCTTGTGAGAGGATGAAGAAATTCCAGCTGTTCCCCATGAAGCGCCTGCCTGGTGACAGCTAAAGTTGATCCCATTGCTGCTCCTGTAGATTTTGCTATAACAATCTCTTGCTTGCCGCCGTAAAGCTTATCCCCCACTAGCGGGTGTCCCAAATGACTCATATGAACACGAATTTGATGCGTTCGCCCCGTACTTAGGTGCAATCTGACAAGGGAGTATCCGTTAAAAACCTCAACCTGTTCATAATGAGTAATGGCCTGCTCACCCGTAGGACTAACACGACGACGGCCGGACTGATGACGATCTCGACCTATAGGCGCATCGATTGTTCCATTCTTGGAGCCAAGCTTACCGTGAATGAGTGCCAAATAAATGCGTCCAATCGCTTTCTCTCGCATATCTTCGTCCAGGCGAAGCTGTGCTAACTCGTTCTTAGCATAGAGTACAGGCCCAGTCGTATCCTCATCCAGTCGATGAATGTGACGAACGCGGCAGGTTTGTCCGGTCATTTGATAGTAACCCGCTAGAGCATTCGCCAGGGTACCGATTTGCTCCGGCCGCGATGGATGAACAGCCATACCAGCTGGTTTAGAGGCTACTAAGCAGAAGTCATCCTCATATAAAAGCTCTGGGACATTCCATTCTGGCTCGAATGGAGATTCCTCTCGCGGGAAAAGTCTTACTGCAATTCGATTACCCTTCACACGAATGCCGTTCTCCGCATCAAGCTTATGAAGGAACTTGGTCGATATGCCTAGCTCAGCCTGCAGCCAATTTATAGCATCCGTTGTGACAGATGCTCTCACAAGCTCATACCATTCTTCCTTTCGCTGGCCGATTTCCTTCACTTTGTCCTTCCTCCCTTATTAACAATCCACAACAGCAACAAACCAAATGCCGCTAAAATGAGGATGAGGGAAAGGGGTATTCCCCATACGTTGTATTTTGCCAGCATGTACATTCCCCTTTCAAAAGATACCATTGGTTCGTTGCAGTGAAGCAGATTATTCTCTGGCTGAAACCCGGCTAACGGGATAATCTCTGGCTGCCCAGAACACCAACAGTCAAGGTGCCCGTAACCAACAGTCAGGCTGCCCAGAAACCAAGGGCGTTACAGATTTGTATGTTGGCTTCGGGCACTCTTGAAATGGCATCCTCTGATTAGACGAAGGATAGGATGCCATATTCAAAGGCGCCACGTAAACTCTACGCTTGGGCACACAAATCCTCCACTTTTGGTTTCTGGGCAGCCTTAGAATTCACGTTCATCGGGCTATTCTCAGGTGGAAATTCGCCTAACGGGATAACTTCGGCTGCCCGGCAGGCTCCC
>JACMJI010000060.1 GCA_014380705.1 Gorillibacterium sp.
AATCCTGTATCCTTTCAACCTTTGCAATCTATTTCAGCTCTATCAAAGAGCACTGCAACAACAGGAACGGAACTCTCCCAACATTTCGGTCAATATTTGGACAGTGCTTTAAATAAGCTCTCAACGGATAAAGCTGAATCGGATAAGTTAACGACTGATTTTCTACGAGGAGAATCTGTTGGCGTTGATCAGATGTTGATTGCTGCTGAGAAGGTGTCTCTTGGTTTGGAATTCACCGTGCAAGTACGCAATAAAATGATTGAGGCATATCAGGAAATTATGAGAATGCAAATGTAGCGCAAGTCATTTATTGCGGTTTAGCTTAGATGAGGTGACACGGTGAACGAGTCGATTAGACAGTATTGGAATAAGATCCAAGCAGGTTGGTTGAAATTTAGCAAAAAACAAAAAATTACCCTGATCGTGATAATAGCGGTTATCGCGATTTCATTAACAACACTTATTCATTACTTTTCACGCACGGAATATGCCCTCGCCTTTACGGATTTACCGGAGAACGATGCAGCAGCCATTACGGAATACTTAGATGCGAGCAAGACTTCATATGTATTAAGTGAAGATGGCAAAAGTATTTCAGTCCCGCGAAGTAAAGTAGCAATGGTAAAGATCAATGTAGTCGATCAGGGACTTAACAAGAATGGTGCGGTCGGTTATGAGTCACTTAAAGAGAGCACATTTGGGACAACCGATCGGGAGTTCGATGTAAAAGAATTATCGATGATGCAGGGTGAGTTAGAAAAACTACTTAACTCCTTAGATTCTGTGCAAGAATCACGGGTAATGATTACCTTACCTAAATCATCGGTATTTCTGACTGATTCTGAGATGGAAAAATCTTCGGCAGCTGTTATCTTGAAGCTAAGACCAAATTTTTCCCTGGATCAGCAAGAGGTTGACACCATGTACAAGCTGGTTTCAATGAGTGTCAAGAACTTGCCTATGGAGAATATTACCATATCCGAAGCAAGCGGAGAGCCTCTGCCTTACTCTAAAGTAGACGGTGCGCTAAACACAGCTACTGCGGCTGCAGCAATTCAATTCCAGATTAGGAAGCAGTTTGAACGCGATATTCAGTCGAATGTTACTCGCATTCTCAACGAACTATTCCCAGAGGGAAGAGTTGTACCCATCGTTATTGCCAGCCTCAATTTTGACAAAAAGTCGAGCGAAGAGAACCTGGTAAAGCCAGTGGTGGACGATAAAGGGATTGCCATTAGCATTCAAGAAATTCAAGAGAATTATTCTGGAGAAGGCTCGCCTGCGGGTGGAGTTGCTGGAACTGGGGAGACCGATGTTCCTACCTACCCAAGTGATACGGCAACAACAGGCAAGACAACCTCTGAAAAAGTACAAAGTACAATAAATAATGAAGTGAATCGAATTCACAATGTTATTGAAAAAAGTCCTTACTTTGTTAATGACTTAACCATCTCAGTTGGTATTGAACCACCTGGTGGACAACCACTTGACGAGAATTTAAAAATCAGTATTCAGAAGCTGTTGAAGGGCGTTGTAAGTGCTTCGCTCGCAAATACAGAATTGGTTTTGACGGATGCGCAGCTTGAGGCAAAAGTCACCGTATTTGAGAATAATGCGATTAAGTCCACAGCAGCAGATACAGGAAACAAGATTAATTGGTTGTTACTTGGTGGAATTGGTGCGCTTGCTGTTTTATTGGCAGGAGCTGCGGGCTTCTGGCTATCACGCAGACGTAAGAATCAAATCCAAGAAATGGATGCTGCTCCAACTGTAATCGCATATCCAACAATTGATATGGACGCGGAAAGCAGCGAGACTCAGGTGCGCAAACAACTGGAAATGTTAGCCAAGAAGAAACCAGAAGAGTTTGTCAATCTATTACGCACTTGGCTTGTAGACGAATAGGGGTGTGGACTCTTGGCTAAAGGTACGCAACAGCATGTTTTATCGGGACGGCAGAAAGCCGCTATCCTATTGATCAGTTTAGGTCCAGAGGTATCAGCGCAAATCTTCAAGCACCTTCGGGATGAAGAGATTGAGCAGCTCACACTCGAAATCGCCAACGTCCGAAAAGTAGAATCCATTGAGAAAGAAACAGTTTTGTCAGAATTCCACCAAATCTGTATGGTTCAAGAATATATATCGCAAGGCGGTATCGGCTATGCTAAGGAAATATTAGAGAAGGCGCTTGGATCACAGCGGGCGGTTGATATTATTAACCGCCTTACAGCGACACTTCAGGTTCGACCTTTCGATTTTGCCCGTAAAGCGGATCCAACACAAATCCTGAATTTTATTCAGAACGAGAACTCACAGACCATTGCATTGATTTTATCTTACTTGCAATCTGAACAGGCGTCGCTAATTTTGTCCTCACTGCCCCAAGAAAAGCAAGCTGAGGTTGCCAAAAGAATTGCGCTTATGGATAGTACATCACCGGAAATTATTAGTCAGGTGGAACGAGCACTCGAGCAGAAGCTGTCAGCAACGGTTACACAGGATTACACATCGGCTGGAGGCATTGAATCAATCGTCCAGATTCTTAATGGTGTTGACCGTGGTACCGAGCGGACGATTCTGGATTCCTTAGAAATCCAAGATCCAGAGCTTGCTGAGGAAATTAAGAAACGGATGTTCGTCTTCGAGGACATTGTTAATATCGATAATCGCTCCATTCAACGTATTATTCGCGATATTGAGAATATCGATCTTCAGCTTGCACTTAAAGTGGCAAGTGAAGAAGTTCGGGAAGTTATTTTTCGCAATATGTCCAAGCGTATGGTTGAAACCTTCCGGGAGGAAATGGAATTCATGGGTCCTGTACGACTGAAAGATGTAGAGGAAGCCCAAACACGTATCGTGTCTACAATCCGTCGCCTAGAGGAATCAGGAGAAATTATTATTGCCCGCGGTGGGGGAGATGACGTCATTGTCTAACTTGATTAAAACAGATGCCTACATTACTCTCGATCAAGCGAAGATAGTCGACAATCTTGAACTGCTGCTTAAACGAAACTTGCCTGTTGCCAGGGGTTGTGTTGATGAAGAAGCTGCTCTGCGAGAAGAACGCGAAC
Source organism: Gorillibacterium sp. (assembly GCA_014380705.1). Next base: position 3,075 of record JACMJI010000060.1, read on the forward strand.
TGAAGCGTCTTCAGTCCTTGAAGGACCAAATACTCTTGGATGCCGAGGAATTTGCTGAAGCTCATATCAGGCAAGCACTGGATGAAGCCGAACGTATAAAAGCGGAGACAGAGGTAGAAATTGCGGGTTGGTGGAACAAGCAACGTCAGGCGGATGAAGAAGAGACTACCCATGCTCGTGAGCATGGGTACCAGATTGGTTACAGAGAAGGCATTATCAAAGCAGACGAGGACGTTCGCACTGAATATACAGCCATGATCGCTGAGGCGTCGACTGTACTCGAACATGCTTACTTAGTGAAAGAAGAAATTATCCGGGAAGCAGAACCGTTCCTCATCGAAGTTAGTACAGGAATTGCAGAGAAAGTCATTTCACACCAGCTCACCATTGAACCCGATTGGATTATTGAGCTTGCTCGTGAAATTCTTACACGGAAACGAGAGAAGGGACTTGTGACGCTTTGTGTCGCTCCCAAGCATTTTGCTTACTTTCAAGATGCTAGAAGCGAACTTCAGCTTGTCGTAGATTCTCAGGCTGAGCTTCAGATTCTGCCAGACTCTATGGTCTCCGATCATGGTTGTGTAATGCGAACGGAATTTGGAAGTGTGGACGCTCGGATTGATACGCAACTCAAGGAAATCAAGCAAGCATTGCAGTCTCTTATTATGAGTGATGATCAGAATGAGGCGGCCGATGAGTAGCAACCGACTTAAGTCAACTCGCTATCTGGAGCATCTAAAACAAGTCGATCCGATTGTAGTAGGGGGGAAAGTAACCCAAGTCATCGGTTTGACCGTGGAATCAGAGGGACCTGACGCAAGTATCGGGGACGTTTGCTTAATCTATCCCTATAAATCAACGAAACCATTAAAAGCTGAAGTGGTTGGTTTTCGAAACAATAAAGTGATTCTGATGCCGCTTGGGGAGCTTCATTCAATCGGACCCGGCTGTGAGGTAATAAGTACCGGTAGGCCACTAACGATTCAAGTTGGTCATGAATTGCTAGGTAAAGTGCTAGATGGTCTTGGGCAACCGCTAGATGGCTCCAAGCTACCTAGTCGAATGGCTACATACTCCACCAACAACCAGCCTGGAAACCCATTAAATAGACCTCGGGTATTGACGCCAATCAGCGTTGGAATTCGCTGCATTGACGGTTTGCTAACGATCGGGAACGGACAGAGGATGGGTATCTTTGCTGGTTCCGGTGTTGGTAAGAGTACCCTGCTAGGTATGGTTGCACGCAACACATCTGCTGACGTCAACGTAATCGCCCTTATCGGGGAAAGAGGACGTGAGGTTCTTGATTTTATTGAGAGAGATCTGGGCCCAGAAGGGCTTGCCCGCTCGGTAGTCATCGTAGCCACATCCGACCAACCTGCACTAATCCGAATTAAAGGGGCACTTATTGCTACAAGTATTGCGGAGTATTTTCGTGACCGTGGTCTAAATGTCATGCTGATGATGGACTCGGTAACTCGTTTTGCTATGGCTCAGCGAGAAGTTGGGCTTGCAGTGGGTGAACCCCCTGCCACTCGCGGGTATACACCATCGGTATTTGCAATGCTCCCTAAGCTATTAGAAAGATCGGGGACAGGTCCAAAAGGCTCCATCACTGCTTTTTACACAGTTTTGGTTGACGGGGATGATATGAACGAACCTATCGCCGATGCAGTACGAGGAATTCTCGACGGTCACATCGTACTCAATCGCCACATTGCCCATAAAGGACACTATCCCGCTATCGATGTATTAGCCAGCGTCAGTCGTGTGATGAAGGAGATTGTACCTACAGAGCATCAGGATGCGGCTGACTTTCTCAAGAGAATGCTTTCGATCTATAAGGAATCTGAAGACCTCATCAATATCGGAGCTTACCAACAGGGAACAAATCCTGACATTGATCTGTCTATAAAGTTTATTGCTATGATCAACCAATTTACTCAGCAAAAGACACATGAGAAAGTACATTATCAAGACGTGCAGGACCGTCTGATTAACGAATTTTCCGGAGGATGATGAGGTTGAGATTTCGCTATTCTTTTCAAAAAATTGTCGACCTGAAGTCATCAGAGAAGACCCAAGCTGAATGGATTTTGTCGACTGCCGTACATCGGTTAAGAGAAGAGGAGGCATCTCTCTCTATGCTCCAAGGTGAGAAATTGGACCTGCAAAATCAAATAACCGATCGAGCGGTGAATCAAACAACCGTTTCAGAACTAATCCTTTTTCAAAATTATTTGTCGCATATTGATGGTAGAATCGTCGGGAAAAGAACAGATATCCGTAGTGCCGAGAAGCATGTAAGCGAGCGCAGAGAGCAACTTTCCGTAAAGATGACGGAGGAGAAGATTTGGGCTAAGGCGCGGGAGAAAGCGAAGACGGTTCATACTGCTGAAGAGTTAAAGAAGGAACAGGAAGTCTTAGACGAGATTGCTGTTACTCGGCATAAGCGGTCTTCCTAGAATTCACAGGCAGCGAGAGAAGGTGATAATCTAATGGATTTAGAAAAATCAGAGATGAATGCATTGGAAAGATTTTTGATCTGGTTTCTTGTACCCGTGGTGTTTGGGATTGTTTTACTCTCGGTACTTTTTTATTTGCTGGATGTAAATATCAAGGAGCCTCTTAGAAAATTAGGTAATGAGATTCCTATTGTAAGAAGTTGGGTGCCCGATAAACCTATTCGTACAACAATTGGCAAAACGGAAGGCAATGAATCCGGAAAGGCCACAGAAGTCGAAATAATGGACGCTGATCTTGCGGCCAAGGATAAAGAAATTGCGGATCTCAAAGCTACGATGAAGAAAGGCAGCGATGAGGTAGCCGAGTATCAGAATTTATTCCTGCAAAAAGACCAGGAAATAAAGGATTTACAAGCCGAATACGACAAGCTTGAACAGGATTATCACAAAATGGAGCAATCGGACGAAACCTACGAGAAATCTGTTACAGCAACGAGTAAGATTTTTGCTGAGATGACTCCAGGAAAAGCTGCACCTATTCTACAAAAGATGACACTTGCAGAGCAATTGCTCATTCTCGGCAGCATGAAGTCTGAGAGTCAAATGAAAATCCTGGAGAAGATGGACGTACAGTCAGCCGCAGATGTATCCATATTGCTAAAAGATGAGGTTCCTTCTAGAGATCGACAATTAGCTGCGCTACAGGAACGCATCAAGGAATTGACTAGGAGTTCAAAAACAACAACAAAAACATCTTTCACAC
>JACMJI010000061.1 GCA_014380705.1 Gorillibacterium sp.
AAGAGTGCCCGAAGCCAACATACAAATTTGTAACGTCCTTGGTTTTTGGGCAGCCGGACTGTTGGTTTCTAGTATAACCACTGGATAGGTTCATTCTGATTCCGCATCGGTAAACGCACAGCTCCAAAGAACGCCGGAAGGCGTTTATCCATGCATTCAATCCAGCTTGGCTCCATAGGAGCGAGCAAAAGCCATTGCTTGGGCAATATCAATCCGGGCACCTGTGATATCAAATGATTTAAAATCAACTCCGTCCAGCTTCGCGCCACGCAGGTCAGCACCCTTTAGCATGGCTTTCGACAACCGAGCATGCGTGAGGTCAGAATCGCGAAGATCGGCTTTTTCGAGCCTACACTCGGATAAGTCGGCTTCGACGAGTCGAATCTTCCGCAACTGCTGCTTGGTTAGATTCGTTTGACGAAGATTGGTGTAGGACCAATCCCCTCCCAGGATTGTGATCGCGTCTAGATTGGCCCCCGAAAAGTCAGAGCCGACCATTTTACACTCATCAAATTTGGAAACAAACAGATTAGCATTCGCAAAGCTACAATTGGTAAACGCCGATCCCTTATGCTGCGAGCCATTAAAGGAGGCGCCGGAGAAATCACAATCGATAAACTGGCAGCTCAGCGTTGTGCACTCGTCAAGCTCAGTGCCGCGAAACCGACATTTAGTAAACGTACAGCGAACGAGCTCGCCTTCCCTCATCATGGATCCGCTGAAATCTGTCGAGGCGTAATGATTATCTTCATATGAAAACATAATTTCAACTCCCCTAACAAAATGCTATAAGTTGGACAATACCTATCATTTTAACAAAGCGATATCTTAGCTACAACAGCAGGACAGACACTTTTCATTCCAGTGCAAAGAACAAAAAAAGATAAAAGTAAGGATAATTCTTTTAATCGCTGGTTTCATACGGTGATTTTCTGTTTATTAAAAAGTATGGATTTTTATTCGGTCGCTGTTGCTCACAAACCACTTCAACTAATGAACGCAAGGATTGCAAGGATTGCGTGTAAAAAACAAAACTCAACAACAAGAAGTGACAAGTTTAACAATAAAAGTATGCTACACTTCTCTATGTGTCAGAGAGACATCAGCAAGACTTGACCGAACGAACAGTAAAAGGGCTAACCTGACCGAAAGGCAGGGGCGCAAAGTCACAGGTCTAATGTATGAAAAATACAATGACAGCTGGACTGCCTGGATAATCGGTACTTCTCATTTGGAGGGAATACGATGATCCTATCTACTATTAAGCAATCTGAGGAGCTTGACGGAGAATGGCTGGAACTGATCACTCAAGCCTTTGAGCTAGGAATCAGTTCAAAGGAGATCAAGGAATTTTTCAAGGTTACCTGCAGTAAAGAGAAGTACGCAATCATGCCTCCTACATATTCTAAAGATAACCGCACAGTTGGTCGATCTATTTCTCATTGAAATAGATCTTTTTTTTGTTCTGAATCCCCCACATCGGCAAGCATGATACAGACAGACTTTACCTGTCCCACTAAATACCAACCCCTACTAGATTCTAAGCAGCCCGAAATAAGTCCAAAATGGTAACTTTAACCCAATTAATGTCTATAATAGTCGTTTGAAGGTGTCAAACGACTGGAATCTATATTATACTAACTATGGAAAACGAATAACTACTGTTATTTTCCATTTAAGAGTAGAGGAGGTTTCAGCCTTACTGTATAATAATTTATCAGAATATTGAAAAAAGTCGAATTGCTATTGACCACTATAATAGTTGGAGAGATGCGTGTGGAAATACTTCCGCTTAAGAAAGAGTCATTAGCAATGATCCCCCAATGGACACAGCAGTGGATGCAAACCCTTAACCCAAATGTATTCCCCCTAACTATATTTTCTTGTTCAGGGTATATCCCATATATATTACAACAACAATCGGTTCCTTTTCATGCGAGTGGGACCTATTTATTGGGTGCGTACAACGGAGCAGCCTTGACTGGGTTTATTGAATTTACCGTTACCAATAAAGATCTATTTATTAATAATATTTGCGTAAATGAGCAGTACAGAGGCCGTGGTATCGGCACTCGTCTGTTAGATCACGTAAATGAACAAGCTCTAAGACATGGATATTCAAAGGTTCGACTAGAGTGTTTTTCATGGAACGAGAGTGTTTATCAGTCTTATCTAGCGCTAGGTTATGTTAAGACAGGTGAAACGTTTTGGTCAGTTGGTACAAATCCTGTTAAGGATAAGCCGGCAAATCACCAATATTTGGTTCGTGATTATCCATTTGCTGAAGTTTGTCAGCAAGCTTTTGGCTTTTCTACCTTTCATTTAGAAAAGGATGGAAAAACTAGTAGAATAGGTCGCATTCAGTCGGGCTATTATCGTATAACCTTAGAGAACGAGCATTTGGATGAAGATCTGTTGCAGGTTCTTGCAGCACTGGATCCAAGTAGGTCTCTTTTTGTGATCCAGGCCATTTCAGGGCTGATTGAAGCATCTTTCCTTCGGCAGATTAGCTCAAGTATCCAAATGGAGCTCTCTCTACGGTAGCAAAGAGAGGATGAAGAAGATGAATTTTAAAAGGCAACTTCGTATCATGTTGCTGCTCGTCATGAGTACCGCACTTCTTGCCCCGGGTGAAGTATACTCCGCAAAGGAATCAATCGTTCACAAGCAAATTTATACGGATGTTCAGGATAGTTTTTGGGCAAAGGATGCTATTAAATTTTTGAAAACCAATCATATGATGAGTGGTTACGATGATGGGAGCTTTCACCCTGCTAGCTTTGCTACACGGGCGGAGTTCGTTTCCGTAGTTATGAAGGCGAGGGAAGATAACTTCGCTAATAGTCAAGATGCTAGCCCTTTTCGAGATGTGAATAATGCATATTGGGCATTTTCTAGTATAGCAACTGCTTATAATGAAGGAATTCTGTCAGGTTTTCCAGATGGAACCTTCCGGCCCAATAATGGGATCACACGTGCGGAGGCAGCTACTATACTAAAGCATGCATTTCCACTGAACGATGGTCGTTCGAGTAAGACGTTTGTTGACCTGGAATCAAGCCACTGGGCCTATTCCAGTATTCAGACGCTTGCGAGCAACGAGGTTGCCTCAGGTATGAGTGGTGGTAAATTTTTGCCGAATAAAGGCCTTACCCGTGCGGAACTAGCGGCTTTCGTCACCCGGATTGTGAAAGTTAAACCTAGGCCAACAGCTACCTCATCACCACTGCCTACGGCTAACAGAACGCCAGCTACACCACTGCCTAGTGCAACGCCGAGCATGACTCCAGCTCCAGGGGGTTCGGTTCCTGCAACACCTTCAAACTCTCAAAACCCAGTTGTTCCATCTGGAGCTTCAATGGTAAGTCCATCAGTAAGTCCATCAGTAAGTCCGTCGGTAAGTCCGTCGGTAAGTCCGTCGGTAAGTCCGTCGGTAAGTCCATCGGTAAGTCCGTCGGTAAGTCCGTCAGCAAGTCCAATTGGGAGCCCGTCTTCTAGTGTTTCCGTCACACCGACACCTAACACCACAGCAACTGTCAATCCGGGGACTCCTGTCCCGAGCCCTTCGCCAACTGCTGAGACCTATACAATTGAGCTGAGCAGGTGGGGTATTTCCAATAATGGGATGAATCCTGTTCAAACAACGTTGGGTCTAAATAACGCTTTGAAATGGATTAATCAGAATGGATACCATCAAGCCATCCTTCCTTCTGGAACCTACCTAGTAGATAAGGCTAGTCGGATTAACATGGTCAGTAACCTGACCCTGACCTTGGCGGACGGTGCGGTTATTCAGAAGCAGGCAAACAACTTGGAGGAGTACTTCACGCTGTATATTGGTCCACTTGTTCACGATGTGACGATCCGTGGAGGAACGTTTATCGGAGATCGTTACAGTCATGATTACTCAAATATTTTATATTCCGGCACGCATGAGTGGGGCTACGGTATCGCGATTGATGGCGGGACTAATGTCATCATTGATAGCGTTAAAGTGAAGGATTTTACAGGTGATGGCGTCTATATCGCAGCAGCCGATGGATTCGCTGCCATGTTGAATCAAGGTGATCTGGTCTCGGGCTCGCTAGATTCCTCGGGAAAACCTATCGCTAACTCTAGCAAGATTCGTACAAACAACAATTCACTGACAAGCTTTACCTCACGACTCTTTGAATCTAGGCGCGTCATGCAGCTTTCCTATCCAAAGGGACTGAATAAGGAAGGCACCTATGATATTTATTTCTATAAGAGTGACGACAGCTTTATCAGTAGTATAAAAGGTGTCGAATATTCATGGAGGGATGCCTCTATCCCAACGGGTGCCGCCTACTTCCGAGCGGTATTTGACAGTCCTACACCATCAGGTGTTTCCATGAGGTTCGACTCCAAGATAAGATCAACGAGTGTGCGCGTGGAAAACTCAGACATTTCCAATTGTCGAAGACAGGGAATTACGATTATGGGTGTAGACGATCTGCTGATTACGAATAATGAGATTCATGATATCAATGGGATCGCCCCACAGTCTGGAATTGATGCGGAAGGTGACATGTTCCTCAACAGCAATTTTAGAATTGTTGGGAATCGTTTTTACAACAACAAAGCGTACGACATTATTCTGTATGACGGACGCGATGCTCTTATTGAAGGGAATCATATCGCTTCAAAAGGTGCTTATGGCATTACTAACACCGAGCTGTTCAAAAACGCGCGGATCATTAATAATACCTTCGTTGAGGCTTCAATGCTGATAAACCAGGATGTCTATGCCGAAAACAACACATTGATTAATAGCTGGGCGAAATTTAGCGGCCCGAATGCTGTCATCAAGGGAATGACGTTGACGGATAGCTACCTTGAGGTTGCTAGTACCGTTCCAAACGGTGTTATGGTTTATGATGTCGTAAGTACGAATAACAATAAAGTTGATTTTGCACTTGTGGTTAATGGCAAAGCAGCCTATTTATCAAATATTACGATCAATGGGCCAACAAAGCTTAGAAGCATTGATGGAATGGGTGCAAGTGATACCGTGTACGATAGGCTCACAATAAATAATTATAATGGCGATTATGGTCTCGACTTGCCGCTTGGCATATATAATCAGTGTGTGTTTAACGGCAGCACAGGTGGAGAGTCTCCAGCGTATATGAATCAGGCAGGTAAGTATGAGTTTAATCAGTGTACGTTCAAGGGTAAATCTGGACTAAGAATTCAGAATGCTAATGCTGATGTTATGATCAAGGACTCTGTATTTGAGATGAATACGGCGCTTGATTGGGCCAAATCAGCCATACTGGCGCAGTCTGCCAAAAAAGTAACCATCTTGAACAACACAATTACCGCTATGAATCTGCTGGGAACGAATATTGCTTTAATTAAAATGAATCAATTTGGTGGAGCATCCAGTGCTTCGGATGTAAGTGACGTGTTGATTAAAGGCAACGTGATCACAACAAACTTGAAGGCAAAAGGTATTTCTACCCATGATGCCGGCGTGGGTGCCGAACCTTACATCATTGAAGATAATGTTTTAATTGGTGCTTTATTAGAGCTTAGAAGCACGGACGTAAATCGAAACAATACTGTTAAATAACCACATTAAGGAAATGTTAAACATTATAATTTCCCAACACACTCGGCTATACCTGAGGAACTCGTTCGAGAGTAGCCTAGGTTGCCGAGTTTGTTGGGGAAATTCCACTAAACACGAGATAAATCAGCTACACATTGACA
>JACMJI010000062.1 GCA_014380705.1 Gorillibacterium sp.
AAGCAGTGACATACAATCGATATGCCTGTGATCCATTTGCAGGCTTTTATTTGCTCTATCATAGGTAAGGTTCATTCTGATTCTGCATCGGTAAACGCACGGTGTTTGTTCATAAGGGCATGAACAACGACAGTTGAGCCATCGATCCTGCACATTGTACAGGATAAAGCCACACATTCGTAGATAACACTGAAAATCCTGTACAACGTACAGGATTTTTTAGCTAAAAGAATTTATAAGTTTCGGGGTTACCCTTTCTCATTAGCTTTAGATAAGGAACCGGTCCAACGCCATACGATCCCCATCAAAGGCCAGTTCAGGGAATGCGATCAACGGATGGAAGAAGATATGTTCAACAGGGCCGGAGTAAGGGACAAGCTGCAAACTTGTTAAGGCAGGTACAGGGTTTAAAGCTGGATTTGAAATTACATTTGGTGTTGATGTTGAGTTTACAATTAATGTTAGAGTTGAGCATGGGCTAGAGGAAGGCAGATTACTAATCAATGGACGGGTAGCTTGCTCGGATGCATTGCTAGGGTCAAGCTTGCCTGTGTAAAAGGCGTACGTATTGCTTTTATTTCCTGTGGCTTCTTTTGTCATTACATTCACCGAAGCATAAATTCCAATGGGTACGAGGATTAGGATAATTCCAATAAGCATAAAGGTCTTTCTGTGTTTTATCATGGTTTCCCTGCCTTTCTTATGTCTCCCTAAATAGACGTTTGGGGAGCAGCAGAAGTTAGGTCAGGAAGGCGGCTGTGATCATTAAATAAAATATTAAAATCGAGGTATTCTTTAAACATATGAGGACTTTATTCACCCGTACTTTCATAGAATGATAGTAATAGTAGTGGACGGGGAGGACACGGTCATGCCATTTAATAATAAAATAAAATCGCACTTTCAGGAGCATTTTTCAATCTATGTGTTCGTATCTGTTGTGTTTACCATCGGGGTCGTCTTTGGATCCGTATTAGTCAGTGCCCTAACCCTTGATATGAATCAGGATATCGCTCGACATTTGGGAAACTTTTTCGTAAACATGGATCAGGGGCTAGGGATAGATTCGGTTCGCTCATTCTGGACAATCTTTGGCCTAAATGTTAAATGGCTGCTGCTTATATGGCTTCTTGGCATGTCCGTTGTGGGACTACCCGTCGTACTTATCCTAAATTTTCTCAAAGGGGCCCTTGTGGGTTTTACAGTAAGTTTTATGATCGTGGAATATTCATGGGATGGCGTGCTCTTTTCACTAACGGCTGTGCTTCCGCAGAATCTCGTATTGATCCCTGTCATGCTTATATCCAGTGCATCCGCATTTGCTTTTTCTTTATATTTGGTTAGGAATCGCTTTCTCAAGCAAAACGGTTCTATTTATCGCCCCTTTACCCGTTATTGTCTGCTCACACTTCTTCTAACGCTCCTAGTTGCAGGGATCTCTTTTTTTGAAGCCTATGGTTCTCCTGAACTGATGCGTGCTGTAACTCCCGTTCTAGCAAACTTCTTTGGGATGCAGGCGGAAATTGTTTGACTTTGTTTGGATTCTCCTCCTATAATATTGGTAGTGAGTTTGTGCAAGGAGGAAAAGGATGGAAGCCCGTATCGAGAAAGTTAAACAGCAATTACAGTCTCAGGGCTACAAATTGACGCCTCAACGTGAAGCGACGGTTCGGGTTCTCCTAGAGAACGAAGAGGATCATCTAAGCGCGGAAGACGTTTTCATGCTGGTCAGGGACAAAGCACCTGATATTGGCTTAGCTACGGTGTACCGGACATTGGAATTACTTAGTGAGCTTCATGTCCTGGAGAAGATGAACTTCGGAGACGGCGTCGCTCGTTATGATCTGCGCAACGACCGTACTCATCACCATCATCATCATTTAATTTGCATTCAGTGTGGATCAGTCAACGAGATCCTTGATGACTGGCTTGAGCCTCTTGAAGGCAAGCTCGGAGAACAATACGGGTTTAAGGTGCTGGACCATCGCCTTGATTTTCATGGCATTTGTCAGGTGTGCAATGAGAAGAATAGACTTAAAACTTCCGTGCAAGTAAATAGTGGCACCCTCTAGCGCGCATTTAGCGTTTTAAGAGGGTGTTTTTTGTTTCTCAACATGCTTATTAAACTCATATTTGAGGTCAAGCAATCATAGGCTATCTATCAATGAAGATTCTAGTTAGGGGGTAAGGTATGATTATTTCAGTCCGTCGGATTGTTCGTGGCTTCAAGCTGGCGGTTATGCTCGTCGTGCTTAGCATCTGTGCTTTTCAGGTTATCGCCCTCTTAAAGCAATGGATCCAGCCTGAGGTTCCCCAGGTTGTTTTATCGAATAGTGCCTTTAACACTTTTAGTGAACATGCCTCTGAGGAGGAGATTTATTTCTCAGAAAGACTAAAACTCTACTATAGATTAGGTGAATAATCGCATTTGCCCACTTTATTTTATTCTTATGACAGGTATTTGTCATTTTCGTGCAGGAAAACCACTTGTCAGTGTTGAAAACTTTATATAATAACGATGATAAAAGAAACGCATGATAAGGGGTAATCCGATGAAACAATGGCTTCAGACCTTTATCCACTATCTTTCCTATGAAAAGGGGCTGGCGCACAACACGTTAGAGTCCTATGAGCGGGATATCAGCCAGTTTATTGATTTTTTGCAGGGGAATCATATTCAAGAACTTAAAGAAATAGAGAAAATACATATTCAAAAATATTTGCTCGAGTTGAAACACAAGGGCCGAGCTCCCTCAACGATCTCAAGATGCATCGTGTCCATTCGTTCTTATTTTCAATATTTGTCTCAGCAAAATGTGTTAAATGGTAATCCATCCCTTCAACTTGAAGCGCCTAAGCTGGACAAACGTCTGCCGCAGGTGCTCACTGTCGACGAAGCTGCGGAACTGCTTGAGGCAGCGGCCAAGGACTCTCCCGTTGGCAATCGGGATAAAGCGATGTTGGAGATGCTCTATGCGACCGGGATCCGAGTGACAGAACTTATTTCACTTGATCTCCTCGATGTGAATCCTGCGCTTGGGTTTGTGCATTGCGCTAGCAAAACCTCCAAAGAGAGAATTATTCCTTTAGGTCAGACAGCTGCCCGGTGTTTGGAGGAGTACCTCGAGCATATACGGCCAATGCTGCTTAAGCACACGGAGGTTGAAGAGGCTTTATTCATTAATCATCTTGGAACCCGACTTACCCGACAGGGCTTCTGGAAGATCATTAAGAAATACGCCAAAGAAGCAAATATCCAAAAGGAGATTACACCCCACACCCTTCGACATTCCTTTGCAACACATCTACTCGATAATGGAGCTGATCTTCGATCCGTTCAAGAGATGTTGGGGCATGCAGATATTACAACGACGCAAATTTATATGCATACGACAAAGAGTAATATGAAGGAAGTCTACGATCGAGCTCACCCGCGAGCCAAAGAAAAGGGTCTACCCATTTAAATTTGCGTAAATAAGCAATAGAGTGGGACTATATGAGCAGAGAATAATTTTTGAAAAGTTTTTTAGGGTTTATTCTGATACCGCATCGGTAATCGCACGGTGCCAAAGAGCGCCGTTAGGCGTTTCTTTTGTTAAATACATGAAAAGGAGGCATAACAGATGAAATTTCGCAGAATTTGTCTCATTGTACTCGATAGCGTGGGAGTCGGTGAGCTTCCTGATGCCCCTGAGTTTCATGATGAAGGAGCCCATACGCTAGGGCATATTGCTGAACGAGTGGAAGGCTTTTCGCTTCCCCAGCTGCAAGCTATGGGTTTAGGTAATATTTCGCCGATGACCAATATTTCAGAGGTGGAGAAGGCTGAAGCCTATTATGGTAAAATGGCTGAAGCTTCTGTCGGCAAGGATACGATGACAGGGCACTGGGAGATCATGGGCCTCAAAATCAAAGCTCCTTTCAATACGTACCCAGATGGATTTCCGGAAGCGCTGATTCATGAGTTTGAACAAGCGACCGGTCGAAAGGTCATTGGGAATAAGCCCGCCTCCGGCACAGAAATACTCGTTGAATTGGGAGAAGAGCAATTTAACACAGGAGCGTGGATTGTATACACTTCTGCAGACAGTGTATTTCAGATTGCTGCTAATGAAGATATCATCCCTCTGGAAGAACTCTATGCAGCTTGTAGAATCGCAAGGGAATTAACGCTTCGTGAAGAATATTTGGTTGGGCGCGTGATTGCCAGACCCTTCCATGGTCAACCAGGCAGCTTTAAGCGGACAACAAATCGTCATGATTATGCGGTTAAGCCACCTGCGCCTACGGTAATGAACAGCTTAAAGAATGCAGGTCTCGATGTCATTGCCATTGGTAAAATCGATGACATCTATACTGGAGAAGGCGTTACTGAAGCTTTGCCGACCAAGAGTAACGAGGATGGCATCCGCAAGACAATCGAGACGATGGGTCGGGATTTCACAGGCCTTGCTTTCACCAATTTGGTGGACTTTGATTCCTTGTATGGGCATCGTCGCGATCCCGAGGGTTATGGGAATGCGCTTATGGCATTCGACCGCGCATTGCCTGAAATTATGGCGCAACTTGGAGCGGATGATCTTCTTATCCTAACTGCCGATCACGGAAATGATCCCGTTGCGCCGGGAACAGATCACACGCGAGAATATGTACCGCTCATCGTGTGGAGCCCTGCTTTTTCGCAGTGTACTTCACTTGGCATTCGTAATTCCTTCTCCGATATCGGGGCAACGCTGGCGGATAATTTCGCAGTCAAGCTTCCTGAGCATGGGACAAGCTTTCTAAATGAACTTAAAAAGGGGTAACAAAATAATGGAACAATTATCTTTTGCAGCCAAAATCACGAAAGCTACTGATTTTATTACGGGTATGGCAGCGGTTCAGCCTACGATTGGGCTTATTCTCGGCTCGGGTCTCGGTATTCTCGCCGAATTAATCGAGGAGCCTACGATTATTCCTTATCATGAGATTCCGTATTTCCCGGTTTCCACAGTAGAAGGGCATGCTGGAGAGCTGATTCTGGGTCACATTAAAGGGCAGCCAGTCGTGATGATGAAGGGAAGGTTCCATACCTATGAAGGCTATGGTGCGGAGCTCGTTTCATTCCCTATCCGGGTCATGAAGAAGCTAGGCGTTAAAACCTTGCTCGTTACCAATGCAGCAGGTGGAGTCAACGAGTCATTTGACGTTGGCGACCTCATGTTAATAACCGACCATATTAATTTCATGTTTATGAATCCCTTGATCGGACCTAATGAAAACGAGCTTGGTGTTCGTTTCCCTGATATGTCGGAGGCCTATAGCCGCAGACTGCGTACAATAGCTGAGGACGCAGCGTCTAGCGTGGGCCTGCGTCTGCGTGCGGGCATTTATGCGGGAATGCAAGGACCCTCCTATGAGACGCCAGCCGAGATTCGGATGCTGCGGATATTAGGTGCGGATGCGGTTGGCATGTCTACGGTACCTGAGGTAACGGCAGCAAGACACGCAGGCCTTGAAGTGCTCGGATTCTCCTGTATTTCTAACATGGCAGCAGGCATCCTGGACCAACCCCTGGCTCACGCAGAAGTTATGGCGGCTGCCGATAAAGTAAAAGATCAATTTCTCGGTTTGATCCTCGCGATCATTCCGAAATTATAGGAGGAGCGTAAACCTTGACAGAGCCAATAACCTACCTAAAACAGGTTCAAGAAGCAGCAGATTATTTAAAAATGCATTTTTCGGGAAGAATACCGCAGATTGGTTTAATTCTCGGCTCCGGACTTGGTGATCTAGCAGATCATGTTGAGGAAGCTGTCTTTGTGGATTACAAAGACGTTCCCCATTTTCCAGAGTCCACAGTTGTCGGACATGCGGGTCGTTTTGTAGCGGGCAAGCTTGATGGCAAGGATGTTCTAGTTATGCAGGGTCGGTTTCACTATTATGAAGGCTATGCTATGCGGCGTGTTGTATTTCCCGTATATGTCATGCATCTGCTCGGCATTTCCAACCTCATTATTACCAATGCCGCGGGTGGTTTGAATAGAGGATATGAAGCGGGTGATTTGATGCTGATCTCAGATCATCTTAATCTGACAGGGGCAAACCCGCTAATCGGTCATAACCATAGCGAGCTTGGCTTGCGTTTCCCCGATATGTCTGATGCTTACACGAGGTCTTTCCGTGAGCTTGCGAGAAATCTAGCAACGGATATCCGCGGTGTGGAAGGTGAAGCTCTGACACTCCGTGAAGGTGTATACAGTGGAATCAGCGGTCCTTCTTATATGACACCGGCTGAGTTGACAATGCTCGCTCGTATGGGCGGGGATGCTGTTGGAATGTCTACAGTAGCTGAGGTTGTTGCTGCAAGCCATGCTCGTATGCGGGTACTCGGCATTTCTTGTATTACCGATATGGCGATTGGCGATGAGCTTGAGCCATTAACTCATGAACAGGTTATGGCTACGGCTGAACGTGCTAAGCCTAAATTCCAAGCGCTGATCCGTTCTTTTGTGCGAGAGGTCCAACTGTAAGAAACGTTATAGAGTTGTCAGTTAAGTGGTATTTGTGATGATTAGGGCAAACTACGCAAGCGTGGGTTGCTCTTTATTTTTTATGCTTTTTTTTACTTGCTTTTCTGAGTGGCTATTTTGGAGTAGAGTAGAGTTAAGAGTGACTGAGGTTGTCAAGTATTTAAAGATTTATGAAGGAGCTGAACCTATGCGTACAGTCGACATTATTCAAAGAAAAAGAGACGGCATGGAGCTGTCCAATGAAGAAATAGCAAGCTTAATCACGGGATTTACAGAAGGAAGTATACCTGATTATCAGATGGCTGCCTGGGCTATGGCTGTATATTTTCAGGGGATGACTGCTGCCGAGACGGCACAACTCACCCTGGAGATGGCCCGTTCTGGGAGTCAGATGGACCTTAGTGACATTCCTGGTATAAAAGTAGATAAGCATTCAACGGGAGGGGTTGGTGATACGACAACCTTGATTTTGGCTCCTCTGCTTGCCGCTGCTGGTGTTCCTGTAGCTAAAATGTCTGGACGTGGACTAGGTCATACAGGTGGGACCATCGACAAGCTAGAGGCCATTAAAGGGTTTCAGACGGAGCGTACTCGTGAGCAATTCATTGAACAAGTGAACAGTATCGGGGTTGCCGTCATTGGCCAGTCGGGTAATATTACCCCGGCAGATAAGAAGCTTTACGGACTCCGCGACGTTACAGCTACGGTGAGCTCCATACCGCTCATTGCCAGCTCAGTCATGAGTAAGAAAATTGCTTCGGGAGCAGATGCGATTCTCCTTGACGTCAAAATGGGCGGTGGCGCCTTTATGAAAACCTTGGATGATGCTGTTGCCTTGGCCAAGGCTATGGTGTCGATTGGAACGGAGGTCGGGCGGGAAACGGTCGCACTAATCACGGGTATGGAGCAACCATTGGGCTCTGCCGTTGGCAATGCTTTGGAAGTGAGAGAAGCTATCGAAGCGCTTCGCGGCCATGGATCTCCACGTTTACTTGAGGTGACTTTAACACTAGGCAGTCACATGATGTTGCTCGGACACAAAGCCTCCACCCTGGAAGAAGCTAGAGCTTTACTAGAAGAGCGGATAGCTAACGGTGATGCATTGCGTAAGTTCAAGGAATTGATCACCGCTCAAGGAGGGGCACCAGAGGTAGTGGATGATGTGTCCCTTCTACCTGCTGCAGCCTTAACCATTCCTGTATTAGCGGAAAAAGATGGCTATATCGCAGCCATTGGAGCAGAAGAAATAGGCCTTGCGGCTATGATTGTCGGAGCAGGTAGAGCGACGAAGGAATCCGTGATTGATCTTGCTGTTGGACTTATTCTACACAAAGGGATTGGAGACTTTGTGCGTACAGGTGAGCCCCTAGCTGATCTGTATGTAAATAGCAATGACGAGAATGCCGCGGCCGCGGTTGAAAAAGTGAAGCAAGCTTTCTCATTGGTGTCAGAACCTGTTTCTCGACCACCCCTTGTCTACGCAGTTGTCACCAAAGAAGGCGTCCAGTTGAATTAAGGAGGAGTCAGAAAAAAGTGAATTGGCCGATCCAGTTGGACCTATTAGATAGAGCTTCAAGCGTATCAAGTGCGGATGGAGGTGATATTCTGCTTCCTTTTGCCATTGATGAGCTATTGTGTAAGGAAGTGGGTGAAGGCAGGGAGCCAATCGTACATCTTTGGAGGCATCCCACAGCATTCGTGCTGGGGTTGCGAGATCGTAGACTCCCCTTTGCTCTGGAGGCTATGGAATCCTTGCGGATTATGGGTATGGAGGTAGGCGTCCGCAATTCAGGAGGTGCAGCTGTTCCGTTAGATCTAGGCGTGGTTAATGTATCCGTAATCCTGCCTAATCCGCTAAAAACGCTTGATTTTCATCAAGACTTTCAATATCTTATTGATTTGGTTAAGGGAGGGCTTGGGCAAGCCGGCAAGATGATTGATTCAGGGGAAGTCGCCGGGGCTTACTGTCCTGGTGAATATGATCTTAGTATAAGAGGGCGCAAATTTTGCGGGATTGCACAGCGAAGACAGACAAAAGCTTATATTGTTCAAGGGTTTGTTATTGCTGAGGGAAGTGGTCGGGAACGGGCGCGGCGGGTTCAGGATTTTTACAGCCAAGCATCTGGAGAAGATGGACGTGGCGAAGGCGCCCAGGCAGGCCGATATCCGGTCATTGAGACCGAATATACTGCGAGCCTCGAAGAGTTAGGTATACCTGGAGGTTCCAAAGCTTTCATTAAAGGCGTTTCAGGCTGGCTGCAAACATTAGGCAAGGTTACCGTCCTGGATCCACAATCGATAGCCCATGATGCCATTGTTCCTATGGTTGAATTACTTCGGCATCGCTACAATAGGTGAAATTAATCACAATAAGATTACTGATACAGTTCAAATCACTCCCTATCAATCACGGGCCAAAAAATGGCGGAGCGCGTCTTGAAGCTCGTTCTGCCAGAAGCCCCAAATATGCCGACCTGGAGCTTCCCGATAGGTGAGCATGGTGTGTTTTTGCTCTAGCAGCAGCTTGGTTCTCCGGTTGTATTCGAGAAAGTCGAATTCACCGTTGTCAGTCTTGACAGCGGTTTCTTGGAGTCCGATAAGCATGTACATATGAATTCGGGACAAGTCTTGTTCTGCTTGAAGCCTTGCAAGAGTGAAATCGAGAAATGCCCCAGATAAAGAGATTACTTTGGAGAATAACTCAGGATATTCCAGAGCAAGATGAAGGGAGATTGTTGCTCCAAGTGAATCTCCGGCTAATATACGAGATGCTGTATCCGTTATGACGGGGAATCGCCGCTCTACGAACGGAACAACTTCCTTTGCAACAAAATGACAATAGGCATCATATCGACTTCCAACGGGGGAATATTCCTCTGTACGTTTCGGAAGATCCACTTCGATTCCGACGATAATCGGGGCAACAATGTCCTCTTCTAGAACAAGGTAATTGGTATGGGTGGCGATTCGACCATAATTCAAGAACTCAGCACCATCCTGGCAGTAAATAACAGGATAATTGGTTAGCTCGGAATAGCCAGGTGGAAGGTAAACCCATAGGTTTCGCTCCTTTCCAAGGTGATCAGACGCAATCTTCTGTTTAATGATTGTTCGTTTATAATAGTCAGTCTGATCCATGGACAACCTCCGAATGGTTTTATTTTTTCAAAATAAAAGGGGGGAGTAATTTCTCTTTTTGCCATATCGCTCTCACCGAGTAATCAGGGTGTCAAAGACGCGATAGGCAGTTACCCTTGATTATAGCAGGTCAATTTCCGATTCATCAAATTTACAGTGGGTATATATGACTAAACTGTATCAACTGTATCATAACTATTAAAACATTGTATCAATACAGAATAGATTTGTTTTGTGACAAAATTAACTTTTTTAGTAGCAAAATTATTGAAACAGTATTATAATATCGGTATAACAGAAACTTTGAAAATGGATAAGTGAGGTGCGGATATTCATGAGCAAAGATTACGAAGTGTATGCGGGAGAGGTTAAAGCCTTAACCATCATTTCTCCCGAGGGAAAAGTCGTAAACGAGCAGGAAATGCCTGAGTTAAGCGATGATCAACTGAAGGAAATCATGCGCCGCATGGTTTTTACCCGTACATGGGATGAACGTGCCATTAATCTTGGACGCCAAGGTCGTTTGGGTTTCTATGCACCGGTATCCGGTCAAGAGGCTTCTATGATTGGCAGTGAATTTGCCCTAGTTAAAGAGGATTTTGTATGCCCCGGCTATCGAGATATGCCACAGATCGTTTGGCACGGTCTCCCGCTCTATCAAGCCTTCCTCTATTCTAGGGGCCATCAGCATGGGGGCGAGATTCCAGCTGGAGTCAATGTCCTAATGCCACAGATTATCATTGGTGCACAAGTGCTTCATGCCATGGGTATTGCTATGGGCTTCAAGAAACGTGGCTTGAAGAATGTTGCTATTACGTATACAGGCGATGGTGGTTCCTCCGAGGGCGACTTTTATGAGGCACTAAACTTTGCAGGCGCCTTCAAGCTGCCGGCCATCTTCGTTGTCCAAAACAACGGATACGCTATTTCAACCCCTTTCTCTAAACAAACAGCTGCGAAATCCGTTGCTCATAAAGCCATTGCCGCAGGTATTCCAGGCGTACAGGTCGACGGTATGGACGTTGTGGCTGTCTATAAAGCAGTTAAAGATGCTGTTGATCGTGGTCGTAACGGTGAAGGCGCCACGTTAATTGAAATTCTGACCTATCGCTTTAAGCCTCATTCTTTGTCAGATGACACATCGAAATACCGGTCTAAAGAAGAAGAAACCGAATGGGGCCTTAAGGATCCGATCATTCGTTTTGGGAACTATTTAGCTTCAAAAGGTTTATGGACTGAAGAGGATACAGCACGTGTTAAGGAAGAAACAAAAGCCGTTGTGGCTGAACATATCAAAAAAGCAGAAGCAACAGAGAAAATGACAGTAGCCGGGCTCATCGACAGAATGTTCGAGACCCCGACCCAGCAATTACAAGAGCAAAAAGCGGACTTCTCCTAATCTGGAGCGAAACGAAGGAGGATTTAGTTACGATGGCACAGATGAATTTGAAAGAAGCGATTCGTGACGCCATACGCGTCGAAATGAAACGAGACGAAAACGTACTTCTCTTTGGGGAAGATGTTGGCCATGTTGGTGGCGTATTCCGGGCAACAGAAGGCTTACAGAAGGAATTTGGGGAAGAACGCGTTTTTGATACTCCTCTTGCTGAATCTGCAATTGGTGGTCTAGCCGTAGGGCTAGCTGTTCAAGGCTTTCGACCGATTGCTGAGATCCAGTTTGTTGGATTTATCTTTGAAGCACTTGATCAAATGTTAATTCAGGCAGCCCGTTTGCGTTTCCGTTCAGGGGGGCGCTACAACGCTCCAATCGTATTTCGCACCCCTTTTGGTGGTGGAGTGAAAGCAGCCGAGCTGCATACGGATTCTCTGGAAGGCCTAGCCATCCAGACACCAGGGATCAAGGTTGTTATTCCCTCAAATCCTTATGACGCCAAAGGCTTAATGATATCAGCGATTCGTGACAATGATCCTGTATTCTTCATGGAGCATTTAAATTTATACCATGCTTTCCGGGATGAGGTCCCAGAGGGCGAATATACCGTACCCATTGGCAAAGCGAAGGTTGTTCGTGAAGGCAAGCATGCGACGATTCTTACCTACGGACAAATGGTCCATAAATCTATGCAAGCAGCGGAAGAAATCAAAAAAACTCGTGGGGTTGAAATCGAGGTTATTGACCTTCGCACCTTAAGTCCACTGGATATTGATACGGTAGTTGAATCCATCAAGAAAACAAATCGGGCAATTATTGTACAGGAAGCTCAACAGATGGCTGGCGTTGCTCCTGAGCTTATCGCTCAGATTAATGAGAAAGCGATCCTTCATTTGGAAGCACCCGTACTGCGAATTGCTCCACCAAATACCATTTATCCTTTTGCTCAGATCGAAGATGCCTGGCTGCCTAACCCGGCTCGTATTATCGAAGGATTGAATAAGGTGTTGGATTTTTAACTATATCAGAATGTAAAAAATATTATATGTTCATTCTGATTCCGCATCGGTAAACGCACGGCGCCCTAGGACGCCGATAGACGTTTATCCTTGGATTCTGGAAATAAAGGAGGATACGATTGTGGCTAGATTTGAGTACAAATTTCCTGAACTTGGTGAAGGTCTGCATGAGGGTGAAATCATTAAGATCCATATTAAGGTTGGCGATACGGTAACGGATGAAGACATCATTATGGAAGTCCAAAACGATAAAGCTATCGTTGAGGTCCCTTGCCCCGTTAATGGTAAAGTAATCGAGCTTCGAGTTAAGGATGGTCAAGTGTGTCATGTCGGTGATGTTGTTGCCGTGATTGATGCAGAAGGAGATTTACCAGAGCAGCAAGCTGCAGGCGTTGCTCAAGATAACGGTACAACGCATGCTCCTAACAGTGAGGAACAGCTCAAAGGGAACATCGGTCAGGCTTTAGTCGAGAATGTTAAGGAAGCTCGTATTGAAACCCCAATAGTTAAAGATACTGCTGTCGCTCCAACAACAGCTAAAGATACTGCTGTCGCTCCAACAACAGCTAAAGATGCTTCTGAGGTGCTTGCCACACCAAGTGTTCGCAAGCTTGCACGTGAAAAAGGCATCGCAATTGGTCAAGTTACGCCAACAGGCAAGAGCGGTCATGTCACCCGGGAAGATGTACTCAATTTCACAGGTGGAGCAACCACGGTAAAAGGCCCAGAAGCAACTGGAGTAACCGAAGCTGTAGTGGAAACTGCCATGCCAGCAACTGCGGCCACTGAAGATGCTGTAGCTTCTGTAGTTGAAACAGATGCAGCCCCTGCGAAGCCTGCTGCACCAACAATCACTGGAGCGCGTGAAGAGGAAAGAATCCCGTTCAAAGGCATCCGCAAGATTATAGCTGCAGCCATGGTTAAATCAGCGTACACTGCTCCCCATGTTACTTTAATGGACGAAGTGGACGTTACTAAATTGGTTGAGTTCCGCAATCGCATGAAGCCAATTGCCGAGAAAAAAGGGATCAAGGTAACGTACTCGCCATTCATCGTTAAAGCTCTTGTCGCTGCCTGCCGCGAATTCCCTGCGCTCAATGCCACATTAGATGAGGCAGCTGGGGAAATTGTCTACAAGAAGTATTATGACATCGGAATTGCCACTGACACGGAGAATGGCTTGATGGTTCCCGTCATTCATGATGCTGATCGCAAGAATGTATTTAAGATTGCTGAAGCAATCAAAGATCTCGCTGCTCGTGCGCGCGAAGGCAAGCTTGCTCCTCATGAAATGAAGGGCAGCACCATTTCGATCACCAATATTGGTTCCGCCGGCGGCATGTTCTTCACGCCGATTATCAACTTCCCGGAGGTTGCCATCCTCGGTACGGGACGAATTTCCGAGAAGGCAATCGTTCGTGACGGTCAAGTCGTAGCCGCACCCGTTATGGCGTTATCGTTAAGCTTTGATCATCGGATTATTGACGGAGCAACAGCACAAAACTTTTTGAATCATATCAAAACCTTGCTTTCCGACCCTGATTTGTTCCTGATGGAGGTGTAAGCTCACATGGTAGTAGGTGACGCTTCTGTAGAAGTAGATTTAGTTGTCATTGGATCCGGTCCTGGCGGATATGTTGCAGCCATTCGGGCAGCACAGCTTGGTAAAAGTGTCCTGATTGTTGATAAAGATGAGATTGGCGGAGTCTGCTTAAATCGCGGCTGTATTCCATCGAAAGCATTGATCTCAGCTGGACACCAATACGAGCAGATGCAGCATGGCTCGGATATCGGGATAACGGCAAGTGATATTAAGGTGGATTGGACCAAGGTGCAAGCGTGGAAAGAATCCGTGGTTAAGAAACTAACAGGCGGAGTGAGTTCCCTGCTCAAAGGGAATAAAGTGCAAGTCTATAACGGGGAAGCGATGTTTATCAATGAACAGGAAGTACGGGTGTTCAACGAAAACGGGCAAGAACGCTTTCGCTTTAAAGATTGCATCATCGCCATTGGTTCACGGCCAATCGAGCTTAAAGCCTTTCCTTTTGGTGAACGCATTGTTTCTTCAACAGGGGCACTAAAGCTTAAAGAAATCCCTAAAAGCATTATCGTTATCGGCGGTGGCTATATTGGCATTGAGCTTGGGCAAGCTTACTCCAAGTTTGGCACGAAGGTAACGATCTTAGAGGGGTCCGAAGCTATTCTTCCTGGATTTGAGAAGGAGTTTTCTCAGCTTATCGTGAAGAAGCTTAAAAAAGCAGATGCGGAGATCTTCACAGATGCGATGGCTCAGAAATCGGAAGTAACAGATAAAGATGTTACCGTAACCTTCACTGTCAAAGGTGAAGAAAAGCAAGTGACGGCGGAGTATGTGTTTGTCACGGTGGGTCGTCGTCCTAATACGGATAATGAGGATTTTGGTCTTGAATTAATCGGGGTTGAAATGGGTGAGCGGGGACTGATTAAGGTCGATAAACAAGGCCGTACGAACCTGCCGCACATTTACGCCATTGGAGATATTGTTGCCGGTCCAGCACTGGCACACAAAGCATCGTATGAAGGCAAAGTGGCTGCTGAAGCCATTGCCGGTCATCCTAGTGAAGTCGAATACAGGGCGATGCCGCTTGCTGTATTCTCCGACCCTGAGATTGCAAGCGTAGGTCTTAGCGAAACCGAAGCCAAAGCTAAGGGGATTAACGTATCGGTTGGCAAGTTTATGTTCGCTGCCAACGGTCGTGCGCTATCCCTGAATGCTGGGGAAGGCTTCGTAAAGCTCGTGGCTGACAAAGACACGGGAGTTGTGCTTGGCTGCCAAATCGTAGGTATAGAAGCCTCTAACTTGATCGCTGAGCTTGGTTTAGCATTGGAAATGGGAGCTACACTTGAGGATATCGCATTAACGATTCATGCCCATCCAACCTTGGGTGAGATTGTAATGGAAGCAGCCGAGGGTGCATTAGGCCAAGGTGTCCATCAATTAGGGAAGTAACACAAGATTTGTTATATGAGGGCTGTCTCATTAGAGGCAGCTCTTTTTCTTTTTCTCACCAATAGCCTTAGGAATGGCTGTATGAAGTAAAGCAATCTTCAAGTCATTTTCACTTTACTACGAACGACAAAGAAAAGCACCGGAAACCCCGGTGCTTTTCTTTGTAACTATATGTTGATATTTTATAAAGCAAATTCCTTGATTCAAGCTTACTGCTTGGCAGGTGCCGTTTCAGTAACAGGAGCAATTTTTGCAGCAGGTGCAGAGGAACCGCTGCTCGAGTTATGGGTCAAGCTGTCTAAGTCAATAAAAGGTGTTGCACCACCTGTAACCAGGGGTAGCTTACCGTCCCATTTCTCCAAAGCTTTCTCCTGTACCTCGATCTGCTTCAACTGAACCAGTTCGTTCGTAACCTCCATCTTCTTCAATCGGAGGGACTCCGCTTCAGCTTTTGCTTGGGTAATGGTCTGCTTCGCTTCAATCTCAATCCGCTTCAGGTCGTTCTCTGCTTGCATGGCACGCTGAGAAGCGATTTGTTTGGCTTCAATGGAAGCATTAAAGGCATCATCAAACTCAAAGTTAACAATACTAATGTCCGTAATGAGAATATGATAGTGACCAAGTCGTTCAGCCAGACCATCGTGTACCTCTTGAGCAACGGTTGTACGCTTCGTGATCAATTCTTCTGCGCTGAACTGAGCTGTGACTGCTTTGAGCACCTCTTGAATTGCCGGTGAGATGACGACATTCGCATACCCTGGACCTACAGTATTCAAAAGCTTATAGGCACCATTAGGGTCTACCTTGTAGTTTACGGCAATATGTGTGCGGGTAATCTGCATATCACGGGATGAGGCTGCTGCATCGGCCTCAGATTTCATCACCTGAATATTCATGGGAATGATGTTTTGTACAAAAGGAACCTGAATGTGCAAACCTTCGGGCATTACCTCTGTACTCATTTTCCCCAATGTCTTACGAATACCAACATGGCCATATTCCACCACTGTAAAGCTATTGAACAGAACAATGATTACTAAGAGTGCCGCTATCCCTAAACCAATCCA
>JACMJI010000063.1 GCA_014380705.1 Gorillibacterium sp.
CCCTCCTGTACTAACTTTGTCTAAAAACTCCATAGCCTTTTGCATATATTCCTTGTGGTAAAATTTATAAATGAGTTCATGCTGCCCATCATCGAGAAGCCATAACTCTGTATTGGGGTTCCCCTTATGCGCCTCATAGAAATTGGTTATACTCCTGACAGGTGCTACTTTGTCCTTCACTCCATGTACCAGAAACATCGGCATTTCGTAATTGTTGCTTTTTACCAGATTAATCGGAACCTCTTTAAGTTTATGGCCTGTATATAGAGGAGACAGCAGGTTCAACATAAAAATCGAAGGCAAGCGCGGCAAGCGTTTCACTTTCTGCTGCAAATTATGAAACATTGTATCGGAGTCCAGAAGAAAGGTGCTGTCCAAAATCATACCACGGATATCTTGAGAATCTTGTAAGGCTGCCTGGAGTGCGGTTCCTGCGCCCATGGAGAAGCCCCAAATATAAATCTGTTGATCACCAAGCTCTTTAACATATTGAATAGCACCAATAAGTTCTTGTGATTCCTCAATTCCTCCGGTAACATAGCGACGAGGATTTACAGAGCTATAATCGAACATGAGTACATTGAAACGGTTTTTATTAAGCTCTTTCGCAATTTCATAAAGAGGCACCCAAGTTTCCTCTCGATTCCCTCCATAGCCATGCGACAGGATCACCGTATTCTGAGTTGTTCCGGGAATATACCAGCCTTCAAGTTGTACATTGCCATCACGACTTGCAAATGTAATATCGTTGTAGGGAAGTCCGATTGCCCGCAAAGGATTAGAGGTCAGTGCAGGGACTGGCGGATTCTGGATATGATACAGCATATAAGCGTAAAATCCGGTTACTGCGGACATGAGCAGCAAGACCAGCGTAAGGAAAAGTGCAAGTGAAATTTTCAAACCCCTGCTAAATCGTGGGCGCAAGGTAGACCTGCCAATGTATGCGTTTTCACCAAAAGCTGCTGGAAAAGCAATGATCGTCGCTTGTGAGGTGCTCATCATTATCATCCTTCCAGAGGGGGCAAACGAGGGAGCTATTATTCTTCTAATCCCTGTGTAATCTATACCTTAATTGTAATGGGTTTTGAGGTGAAGTGGGTTAAAGTATATTTACGTTTTGATTACAATAAGATTACATAATACGTCGCCCGTTCTGTTCAATTTGACATCTGGCGCAGGGCGCGTTATAAACAGGGAAGGTTAACCAATCCACTCTTATCTAATCTGGGTTTTTTTACCCATCCTACGGAGGCTTTATAAAAATGAATGAAGAGCAGTTTAAGCGCAATCTTGAGAAGTACGCGGAGCTTACCGTTTATACCGGGATTAACATTCAAAAGAATCAAACCCTGGTCATCAACGCTTCCATATCGGCAGCAGACTTTGTACGCATTGCAGCACGCAAGGCCTATGAGGCAGGAGCCAAAAATGTTCATGTCGAATGGATTGATGATCAGCTTACACTGATCAAATACCTGCATGCCCCAGAAGAAGCATTCACGGAGTTCCCCCTATGGAAAGCAGCCGGCTATACGGAAATGGCCAAGGGTGATGCGGCGTTTCTCTATGTACGCGCAACAGATCCCGATTTACTGAAGGCTGTTGAGCCTAGTCGGATTGCGACAGCTAACAAAACGGCTGCCCATGCAAACCGTGAATTTAGCGTGTTTACTCGTTCCAGCACGGTAAGCTGGACGATTGTGGCTGTTCCAAATCCAGAGTGGGCGATCAAGATATTCCCCCATGAGACACCTGAGAAGGCTGTTGAGCTTCTCTGGGAACAGATCTTCCGCTTGACTAGAGCAGACCAAGAAGACCCGGCAACCGCCTGGGAAGAGCATTTAAGCCGCCTGGAAGAGACTGTGCACTACCTTAATAAGAAGAAATACCGCAGGCTCCACTACAAAGGTGCTGGAACGGACTTGACAATCGGACTTCCAGAACAGCATATCTGGATCGCTGCCGGTGAGAAGAACGGCAAGGGAATCTCTTTCGTCGCTAACATCCCGACGGAAGAGGTGTTTACATGCCCGAATCGAGATGAAGTAGAAGGAACCGTAAGTACCACAAAACCGCTCAATTACGGTGGGAATCTGATCGAGAATTTCACTCTTACCTTTAAAGCCGGGAAAGTTGTAGACGTCAAAGCGGAGAAGGGCGAGGAAATTCTAAAGAATCTAATTGCCACCGATGAAGGCGCCTCACGGCTCGGAGAGGTTGCGCTCGTTCCCCACAAGTCGCCGATATCTGATTCCAACCTTATTTTCTATAATACGCTTTTCGACGAGAACGCGTCCTGTCACCTCGCCATTGGCTCTGCATTTCCTACCTGTATAGAAGGGGGAACAGGCATGTCCAAGGAGGACCAAGAGAAACACGGCCTTAATCAAAGCCTAACGCATGTAGACTTCATGATCGGTTCCGCTGAGCTGGACATTGATGGTGAAACAGCGAACGGTGTGCGCGAACCGTTATTCCGTGCCGGCAACTGGGCATTCTAATAAGAGTAAGCCTAGAATACCCACCCCCTGCAAGGTTTCCTAGATGAAATACATTTAAGTAACATAGAATCGAATAAGAGGAAGCAAAAACACCGTCAAGGTCCACTTTCGTGGTCGATTGACGGTGTTCATTTGTTTACCTATATTAAGAAAGAGCTTCCTTCTGCGCCCGATACTCAAGCGGGGTAATGCCTTCCATCTCGCGGAACACCCGACTGAAGTGCTTGGTATTCTCAAAGCCAGCTAAGGCGCTTATTTCGTAAACCCGCAAATCCGTTGTTTCCAAAAGCTCCTTCGCCTTCAACAGACGGATTTTCTTAAGATAATTCACAAAGCTTTCTTTCGTATATTCTTTAAAGGCTTGGCTGAAATAGGAATAATTCAGGGAGACATGGTTGGATACCATAGCCATATTCAGGTCCTTCTG
Source organism: Gorillibacterium sp. (assembly GCA_014380705.1). The sequence continues at coordinate 2,929 of JACMJI010000063.1, forward strand.
ATAGTTTTCCTGGATATATTCGATCGCTCGCTTCATTTCATTCCGATCGTCATGCACCGTACGAATGCGCAATACATAATCATTTAAACGAGTAAGCAGACTCTCCACACTATGGAAATAATCATGAAAATGATCGAAATTATAAATATTGCCAACCGAGCGGTAGAGCTTGAGAATGTCGATGGATTCCTCACCGTAGACCTGAAACACCTTGTCAAAGACCATCTCATTTAGTGCAGCGCTGACTTTCTCTATATAGCTAATATCGTAAAGAAGAATCGTCTTTATATTGAGGACCTGCAGAAGAAGACGCTTCATCTCCGCTTCCCGATCTACAGAGCCTAGCATATTAGAGATCTTTCGAATTTCTTCTACCGGCAGTGTATATTTCATATCTTTATTTTTAACAGATTCGAAACGAATAATCCCATTTCTTGCTGTGGCCTGCAGGAAAAAATGCTTCCAAGCATAGCCTGCTTGTTGATAAGCCTCTTTAAACGTTTCCACTCCGCATTGAAGCTCACTTATGGCCATGCGAGCATTAACCAACTGTTCCGAAGTCATATAAGCCCATAGCCGACGGAACGCTTCTTCATTATTTGACAGAATGATGACCGCTCCAAATTTATCAAAAAAACGAACAATTTGCTCCCCAGGCTCTTTATTATGATCTAGTACTCCATCGATCCGAGAAAGCAGTTCTAAGCGATTGTGGGTATGCTTGTTCTCCGAGATATACACCAAGCCAAGATAATATCCGTGTTCCAATACTTCTAAACCAGCCTTTATCATCTGCTCACGCATTTCGTCCGGGCTAATCTGATCATTCATTAACATGTAATTAAGCTGGGTCTCCAAAAAGTCATCCCGCATGCGAATAGAGTCCTGAAGCTGCTCCGAAACTTCCTCCTTGCGGGTTATTTCAGCCTCCAAACGGCGCAGTGTACCAAAGAGCTCTTCTCGAACAATAGGCTTAAGCAAATATTCTTTAACGTCACAACGAATGGCCTCTCTGGCATATTGAAAATCATCATGACCACTCAAGATAATGATCTCCGGTCTTTTTGGTCTCTGCTGCAGCAGATTAATGAGCTCTATGCCATCCATCCCCGGCATACGAATATCCGTAATCATCAGGTCGACTTCAATCTCATCCATAATACTTAATGCCTTCTCACCATCTTCAGCCAGAAAAAAAGTATAGTCACCGAGGAAGGCTCGATCAATCATCGCCTTGAGGCCAAGTCGAATATTCTTCTCGTCATCAACGATTAACAGATTACGCATCGATGTGTTCCCCCCCAGTTGTTAAAATAATGTATGGCATCGTTAAATGTACCTGCGTAAAGCTTCCTTCTTGGCTTTCCATTTGGATACCAAATTCTTTACCATATTGCATTCGGATTCTCTGGTTGACATTCCGCAGTCCTATCCCACCCTCCCCACGTTCTGCAAGGGGCAGCTGGTTACGCATCCGCTGATAATCTGCATCGTCCATATGAATCATTGCATTGACGGCTCGAAGCTTATCCTCCGGAATACCAGAACCATTATCAATCATTTCGATAATTAAATTATCCCCTTGAACAAATACATTAATTGTTATGAGTAGGTTGCGATTTCGCATTGTCATCATGCCATACTTCACAGCGTTCTCAACAAGGGGTTGGAGGGACATCTTAGGCAGCTCCTGTTGTAGAAAATCTGGAGGTATATTCAAGGTGAGCCCAAGCGACCCATCATAACGAACATTCATGATGGCAATATAATTTTGAATATGGGAAATTTCATCCTGAAGACGCACATGCGAACTCGTCCATTGAAGGCTATATCTCATCATGCCTCCCAAAGAGGTCAACGCATCAGATATCTCAAATTGCTGTTCAATTTCCGCCATCATCTTGAGGTTCTCTAACGTATTATAAAGAAAATGCGAGTCAATCTGATTCTTAAGCGATTTAAGTTCGGCTTCTTTGAAAGTCGCTTGTTTGTTAACCGCATCTACAATCAACTCGTTAATCCGCCGCAGCATAAGACGAAAATGATTAGCAAGCTCACCAACCTCGTCAGTCCCTTTAATATCAAAGTCAATTGAAAAGTTGCCTTTACGTACTTTCTTCATTGAATCACGAAGAATTCTCAGCTTTTTGAAAATCATAGAGTGGAGAAAATAGGTGATGACAGATAACAGAGTAATGAGAACAATAGTAGTTACAATAATGGAATTTCGGGTGCGGTTGATATCAGATATCGGTTTAGCTAACGAAACAATATTGAGAACATGAAGATCCATCTGCTCGATATAGGTTTGAATATAAATATAAGGTTCGCCGTTATGGGTAAAAGAATAACTGCTTTCCTTACTCCCATTATGTTTATTGAATTCCTGTTGAATTTCAGCAACCCCAATGTGGTTGAATATATCCGCCTTTTCATTGGTATAGATAAGGCCCTTGCGGTCAATGACCAGCATCTGTGAATCACGATCTTGCACGCTGCTAAAGGCCTTGGAGAAGAAATGACTTAATGGTATATCGATTTCTAGAATTCCATTATGACTGCCATCCCTGTTCTTAATCTCTCGGAGCAGCATCACATAGGTTTCCATATTTGAAAAGGACCGATCATATCGTTTAATTACATCCTTCTCGTTATTGTTGATATCCCACAAAACAAGTCCATTTTTATTATTAACTTCCTTCACCCATGGTTTAGACAACGTTCGTGATTCATTAAAGATAATAGGGTATATTTCCGTAACATAAGGATTATTCGTATAGATTCGAATGTTCTCAATATTGGGATTACTGTATAACAGAGATTCTAAAAAATTGAAGGTTTTATTTTTAAATTCGATTAGAAAAGAAGCTCCCACATCTTCATCACTCTCTAGATACTCCTTCACTGCTCCTTTGTCAGAGACGACAACTTGAGCTGTTCTCTCGATAATTTCAATACTATTGACGATATTTGTCTTCTCGATTTCCAACATGTATTCGTTCTTGCGTGTTGTCTCGGTTATGGTATTCTCATACATCTCATTAAATAAATACCCCGAGAAAAAAATAATCGGAATTAGAATAATAAATACATAGGAGCAAATCAACTTCATCTGGATAGAAAGACCATCGACAAAAACAGATAATCCTCTCAGTCTCTTGCCCCATGCGATCCTCATGTTATCCCGCCTTACCTCGTTGCTTTATGGGTTGTCTAACAGCTTCTATGATATCACGTTAACAAGCCTGAAATTCAATGTTTAGAATTCCAGGCTTGTCAGAATATGTTATTGTCTGTTAATATTAATGATTTATTATTTTTCTAATTTCTTTAGATTATCTTCATAAGCTTTTTGTTGGTATACCAAAACCTTTTCATTTCCAGCAGCATCTCTGTCTTTAATAAACTTAGCGAATACGGC
>JACMJI010000004.1 GCA_014380705.1 Gorillibacterium sp.
ATTTGTTTATCATTATCGACTTGGCCGTTTGAAGATTCATGAGAAAGAGTATTTCGGTGACTGGATACTGTATTATATATCGGTGGATTACTGAAACTAGATAAGAGGAAAACATAAATTTTTTTCCGGAATTTCATTTAATGACGTTGTACCCATTTTGAGCTATTCATGGGATTGTTATTCAAGTTTATAAAGCAGTATACGTAAGGCGGCTAACCATTAAAGGATCCCCGTTAGATCGGAGGACCAGTTGATGTAATCGGTTATAAATTTCCCAACTAGATAACCTAATGAAATAGCAAGAAAAATTTGCAAAACCTTCGCTCCAAAGGACTTTGGCTGCTTCAAAAATTGTTCAAAACGTAATTGCTGTATTCCCATCCACGCGAGTGCAATGCACACTAGTGTAATAAGAATGGATGTCAATCCGCTAATCGCAAGCATATGGGCAAGAGAATCAGAATTAGACATGGTGATCTCCTTCCTATGAGTAATGTATTCCCCTTTTTAACACATGGGTATGAATTAATCTAATATTTGCCTTAACTTAATCTAATACTTGCATTTGAAGCCTATAGGCCCCGCCATTCGACGAATTGCTAACTGCTGGTGCAATTTTAATATAGTAGCTTCCTCGCTCGAGGCGGACAACTCCACCCTGCTCCTGATTCGTTATGGATGGGGGCCCATTCTCGATGGGGCTATTGAAATTTAGTTTTTGAAGCTTGGCATCCATAAGAATAAGCGGTATTACCGTCTGTTTAGCGTTGCTTTTTAAGACTAGTCGAATATCTGCTTTCTTTGTTAACTGAAAATGAAACCAGTCCTGATCTCCCTCTGGAGCTAAGTTGCCTTCATAAGTACTATTCGGCTTTAGCTCAGAGGCTTGGTAAGGCTTGTTGTTTGGCTCAAGCCGATCAGGGTAATCCGTATCGAAGGAAACCTTAAGTGTATACTCACCGGTTGGAGGGTCCTCGGAACGTTCAATACTTCCTACCCTAATGTTATATAAACCAGGCTTAATATCGGATAATTCCACGGACTCCAGCATTCCCTCGTCGTGACGATCGTTAATTGTTCCTTCTTCTTCTTCTCTCTTGACCATCAGATTCAGATCTATTCGGGGAGTATCAGTAGACACCTTCACCCGAAGCTTGCCAGGTCGCTCCACTTTAATGGAGTACCAATCGACATCGCCAGAACGATCAAATGTTGCCTTTAAACTATGGTTTCGAGGGTATAATCTATACGAAGTATAAGGACGATCATTATCCTCAAACGGGTCTCTGCTCATACGGAATTTGGGTGTCATATGATAAATTGTATCGGCTTTAACCTGTTTAGACGCCGTTAATTTAACCCAATAAAGCCCTTTTTCCACGGGTAGAGTTATGCTGTCCACCTTGTCTAAGGCATAACGACTGCCTTGACTTGACTCATTAGCATACAGCTCAAGAACGGAGCCTTTTACCTGTTTCATTAATCGAAGATCAAGATCGACGTAGCCCTTATAGGCTGTCTCAAACCGATACCATACGGACTCATTCTTCCCCCAGACCGCGTCGGTCTGCTTATTCAAGGGCAACCGAACCGCTGTACTGCGAGATGCTGCGCCTGTCGGTAGAGTGACAACCAAGGCGTCTGCTACAGCAAAGTCTGCGCGAAGTAGACCATAGCCTGTCTCGGCTTCCCAACCAGGTAATGGGGTAAGCTGTTGTGTCGTTTGCCGAAGAATACTGCGAAGCTCATAAGGCTTAAGCTGCGGGTTCATGTTCAGCATGAGAGCACTGACAGCAGCAGCCTGTGGTGCGGCAAGAGAGGTGCCCCCGCTGAAGCTATAGTTCCCGCCACGGGAGGTTGTAAATACATTCCATGGTGCCACAAGATCCAGCTCAGCCCCATAATTCGATAAGGATGCCCGGCTATTGTCACCCAGTACCCCACCGACTGCTAGCACGGTTGGATAGGCAGCGGGGTATTTCACCGCTTTGCCTTCGTTGCCAGAGGCTGCAACCAAGAGAATGCCTTTGCTTTCCGCATAGCTGACAATGGACTCCATATAAGCGGAAGGTTTATTTAAACCAAGAGATAGCACCACAATGTCGGCCCCATGTGTGACAGCATAACGAATTCCTTCGCCCAGGCGATCCTCATCCCCTGTACCATCCGCCTCAAGAGCTTTTATCGGCATAATCTTAGTATTCCACAAGATACCAGCTATACCCTTTTCATTATTGGTAGCCGCTGCAATCACACCGGTCACATTCGTTCCATGTCCGTTATCATCCTCGGGAAGCGCACCTGGGTTGACCAAGTTCGTCCCTTTAATTAGCAGAGGAGCAAGGTCGGGGTGCCCTAAATCAACCCCAGTATCTACAACAGCCACAACAACATCACTACTACCTGTCACTGTGTTCCAAGCCTCAGGCACATGAATTTGTTTTAAGTATTTTTGATGACTTAGCATCGGATCATTCGGAATTTGGGCAATTTGATAGGTTTGATTAGACTCAACAGACTTTGTCCACGCTGGATTCTTCCACCGCTCGAGCCAAGCAGTTTCATCTGCACCAGGTTTTGGGCGTGAAACTGTAATTCCCCATTCAGGGTACTCGCGATCAGTCACACTTTCCTCACGAAAAGCAAGGGGCGGCTTACCCTTCCAAACCATAATCCATGAGCCATTGCCATTCTTAATCCCCGACCCACTGTCATCCTTAATCCCCGACCCACTGCTATTCTTAATCGCTGATGCATCTATTCTATGACCCGTTACATCAGAACCTCTACCCACTGAAGGTGATAGGGCCAGAGTAACCATAAGAACTACGACCGCCGGGAGAATGAACCCCTGTCTTTTCTTCATCATTGTCAATTCCCCTAGGTTTTCTTTATTGATTACGAGGGACAGAATTCATTTTATCATAAAATTTACCAGATCTTACAGAGTAAAAAAGGGCAGCTGAGCTGCCCAGAATGCGTAAATTACTGCATTTCTCTAATCGCCTACTTAAAGGGAAAACCTTGTTAAATGAAGCAACAAACCAGCGGCGAACCCATATAACAGAAGCATATCATTATTATCAGAATAAATCCATTCCTAGTGAAAAGATGGTTTGAACCCATTCTAGAATAACCTGGGGGTAAAAACCTAACGCAACACCCGCCAAGGCACAAAACCAGACCGTTAACACGAGAGTCCATGGTGTTCTCCACTTGCTAAACTCTCCTTCTTCACTCGTGCGCATAAACATCTGACGGATAATGTTGAAGTAATAATAATAAGACAGAATGGTGGTCATCACCATAATAATGGCCAGCCAATAAAGCTTAACCTGAACGGCCCCTAATAGGATAAGCAGCTTTCCGAAGAAACCAGCACTGACTGGAAAGCCAGCTAGTGAAAGAATAAGCAATGTCATCGCCATAGCTGTCCACGGAGCTCGGTAATATAAGCCGGAAAACGCACACATCAACCCTGATCCTGTCTTTTTCTCCATAACCATAATGACGGCAAATGCACCAATGGTCATCAGCAGATAGGCAACGAGATAGTAGACCAGTTCAGAAAAGTTGGATGTATGCACAGCATTGAACTGTGATGCAATCGGAACAATCAAGTAACCCGCGTTAGCAATTCCTGAGTAGGCCAAGAGCCGCTTCATGTTCTTCTGGCGCAGCGCGAGCAGGTTTCCGACGATCATCGCCGAAGCGGCTAAAACCCCAAGACTTAAGAAAACATCGCCTTCGAGTTGGCTGTTGCCCGACTCTGAGTAGAGCGGATAAAATACGCCGTAGAAAACCCGAAAAATAATGCCTAGCCCTGCTCCTTTTGAGACTACAGCCAGAAATGCTGCAACGGGTGTTGATGCGCCTTCATAGGTGTCAGCAACCCATGTATGAAAGGGTGCGGCCGCAATCTTGAAGCCAAAGCCCGCAAGCAGCAAGAAAAAAGCAACATAAATCATCGGTTGAAGCGATGCATCAGCGCCTTGCACGGAGACATTGATGCCATTTAGCTCCGTCGTGCCGGAGATCCCATACAGAAAGGACATGCCATATAAAATGATGGCCGAGGAAATGCCCCCTTGCACCAAATATTTAAATGCACTCTCATTCGCTTTACGGTTTTTCCGGCGAATGCCGACAAGGATGTAGCTCGTGATACTAAGCAGCTCCAAACCAATATA
>JACMJI010000064.1 GCA_014380705.1 Gorillibacterium sp.
CATATAAGCCTCCAATCCCCAAAAACAACCGCCTGCCAAATAAATAGTTTCCAGCTCGCTCTTTGAGTAATCCACGTTCGTGTTTGGATTGTTGGGCAGAGAACCTGCTTTGTTATCCGCATTAAGTGAAGCAACGGGTGAACAAGCGGACAGTAGAAGCAAGAGGAAAAATAGCGAGAACAATAAGGGCAACCGCTTCATAAGCGTACCTCCTCTTTTGACTTGATTATTATTTAATCGCCATAAATGTCTGGGTGATAACATGATTAGAGCTATGGCCAGGTGCTGACTTAACGAGCACACCATCTGAACCAATATAAGCCGATGTCGGATATCCTCTGACGCCATATTTTTGTGTCCAGTTTCCATTGGCGTCTAATAGTACCGTAATATTGTTTGCTTCTTGCTTTTTAAACCATTTGGTGAAGTCCGCAGCAGATTGCTCGCCTCGAAAGTCCGGACTGACAATGCTGATTACCTTGAAGTCATTTTTTTGATTGGATAAGGTGTTTAACTCATCAAGTCCAGCCAGACATATCGAGCACCAAGAGGCCCAAAACTTTACATATACCTTCTCACCAGTGTAATCCGCCAGTGCCACCTTATTGCCGTTCAGATCCTGTAGGTCAAAAAGAGGAGCCGCGTCACCTTTATTCAGCTTTATACTTTTTGCATCCGTCGGTTGTGTAGACATGGCCGTATCGCTCGTACTGACCGGAGTGCTCGGATCGCTTGTACTGATCGTATTGCTCGGATCGCTCGTACTGACCGCATTGCTCGTATTGCCGCAAGCCGTCGCAAGTGCCACAATCGCGAGCAGGGTCATGATCAACATTGGGTATTTAATAGATCGAACCATCATCATCGACCTCCAGATTAAAATGTAAACCAGTTGATTAAGGTGTTTAAACGGTTCGTCATAAGTAACAATCCCATCAGAATCAATAAAATGCCGGAAATGACCTTGAGGACGCCCATGTACTTATAAATCTTCTTCAACCGTTGAAGCAATACATCTGAGAATAGAGATAGAATAAGGAACGGGATCGCTAAGCCAAGCGTGTAGATGAACATGAGCCATCCCCCAAACCACAAGGAGCCTTCGCTGGCAGAAACACTAAGAATGGCCGCAAGCACCGGACCGATACACGGTGTCCAGCCAAAGCTAAAGGTAAAGCCGAGGAGAAACGCACCTGCATAATCTTTCTTTTGTGACCGGGATAGTGTGACTTTTTTCTCCCGCTCCATAAAGACCAGTTTAACGAAACCTATCTGATAGATCCCAAACAGGATGACAATAAACCCACAGACAACGATAAACCACGAGCTATTCACAACACCCCCGAGCGCTCCAGCACCAAAGCCGAGTAGGACGAAGACGGTAGACAATCCCAGGATAAAGAAGAGGGTTTTGATAATCAAGGTAGGGTGGAGCTGTGAGCCCCAGAGTTTAAGGGAGGCCGATGGACGCCCCGGTGCGGCACCACCAAGATAAGCCAAGTAGACGGGCAATAAGGGCAGGATGCAAGGAGAGAAAAAAGAGAGCATGCCCGCAAGAAAAGCACTGCCAACATAGATCTGTTCGTTTAGCACGGTGAGAAGCACCTCCATCCAGGAACTACCTTTAGTATACAATGATTTGAGTGTAAATGATAATCATTATCGCTATTAGTTGGAAAATAATGTTTGGAATGATAAAAAACCAGAGTCTGTGGGGGCAGAATCCGGTTAGAGGTAAGGGAAGGGCGGAACGGTTGGAAGCAAGGGAATGGCGAAAGGGTTAGAGGCAGGGGAATGGCGGAAAACTCAAATTGTCCATTCATCATGGATTATCCCGACGAGAGCCCATGCCCCTTTATCCTTCTCAAAAACTAGCCGAAGACTGCTCCAGCCAATCTCATTGCCCTCTGGACTCTTGCTAAAGTTATACTCAACGAATACGCCATTCGGGTAGGCTTGGCGAATATTAGAAAGCGAGTTGCCCTGTTGGACAATCTCATTGTAGCCGACCCTTTCGGCATTTGAAAAATCACGATTGAATATGAAACGGTTGTAATAATTGTTGAAGGTTAGTTGGATCGGGTCCCCCCTGCCATCATATACCCCCCATTCCAGCACGGTTGGGTTATGGAAGATATCCTTGAGCTGCGCGGGACGGAGAACCACATTCTTGATTAGATCAACACTGGCATAGGGGGTAAAGCGAATGCCTTTGGCCGGGTGAACTAGCTGCTGCAATGCCTTTGTGTCTTTGTTCTTGATGGCGATAATAGCAGCTTGTGCCACTTCGCCAACTTCTTTCTTCGCTTCCTCGGGTGACAATGTTCCATCATCGCTGGCTGCAGTCCGGGCGGACTGTCTGCAGGTTAGTGTTAGTGCGTTGGATTGGTAGCTTATAGTAGAAGACTTAGGAAGGGTTGCGGTGGATTGGTGGCATTGAGTTATGGCTGCCCCGGTAACAGGCGGAACAACCGATTGGACAATGAGAAGCCCGGCTCCAATTAACATGGGATGTATATGCATGGGATCTCCTTTTAGGTTCGGTATTGGAATTGGCATGTTTTTACATAGAACAGGTTGCCCACAGCTCCCCGTAATCATGCATAATTCTTGCAAAGTCGGTGCTGCATTTAAGTCTTGCAACATTATCTTGTTTGGTTCCGTTACTTGGACAGTTAGGAAATCCGAGTTATTGTAAAGGGGAATGATTATGAACGAAATGCAAGCATTGGGTAAAAAGGCTAGACTTATCAATTATTCTTATGATGTCATTATTAGTTGGCTGTGCCGGAAACAGAAATGATGCTACTAAATATGTTGCTAAACCCGATGCGGATATGATGTTTTTAGAAACGGCTGCCACACTAAGAGAAGTCGCTTGGAAGCAACTCTCCGAAGGGGCCAGAGCATCTGTCGTAGGGGACTGGGAGAAAGCTTTGGTTACCATAGTCAAATGGGAAGAGGTTCCTATGAAAAGGAAAAGTACATCGCTTAAACCCGAAGCAATCTATAAGGTTACATTTAACACAAATAAGATGAGATGTTGGGGCCTATTGGTATTTATTTTGACCCTGTGACCAAGGAAGTGGTTGGTCACGACGCTAGAAAGTAACCTCCTCCGGTGGAGGACGGCTGCAGGGTGGTTGATGCCAAGTAGTCGATAGTGAACATAAGTTCCTTATTACTGAAGCAAAACTCACTAAAAACTGCCGAGTTCGGGGATTGAAGGGATTAGTGAAGCTAAATTCCTGATTAAGGATACCAAGGTTCGCGAATAGCGGAAACTTGCTTCACTAATCGAAGAATAGTGATTTCTATGCTGATAATAGTGAAGTTAGCTTCAGTAATAGTGAGTCTAGGTTCAGATGTGTGGAGGTAGGAGGGAAATAGTGAAGGTAGCTTCAGGGTCCAAATATGACTACAAAAAATAAAGACATGACGGAGTTGGATCCGCCATGTCTTTATTAAAGTCATCGTTAGCCTCTAATCTCAATTTCTCGTCAACACTAGCCTCTAATCTCGATTTTCTCGTCATCGGGGCCTCGGAATACTACCCTTTGCCAGCCTTCTTCGGATGAAGTCCGCGGTGCGGGAGAATGTGGGGGTTGGAGTACCTCGACGCCTGCTGCGACCAAACGGTCATAATCGCCAGCAAAATCGTTCGATATCAAGCAAAAATGATACCCGCTATTCGACTCCCCTTTAGGGTTATGCATCAGCTCTAGGACCGTATCGCCAAGCTTTAGATACACAATCTTCTCCATCCTGGGATCCGGAATGTCATGCTCGAAATACGCTTGGAAGCCAAAGTGCTCCTCGTAAAAACGGATGGACGTGTTTCTATCTTTTACAGTAAAGGCAACATGATCAATTCGTTCAAACATTGTTTTCACTGCTACTTGAAATATGGACAAACATATCCACATCAAGAATATTCCTTTTTCACTGTGCCTGTTCTCGATATATTTCTATATCTACTAACATTTGATGTAGCACTCCAAAGGCGTAAATTCCCGACTAGCCATCGGTAC
>JACMJI010000065.1 GCA_014380705.1 Gorillibacterium sp.
ACATATTACTTTTTTGCAATAATAATATTAAAAAAAGATCCGTATTTAGCACTTTTCTTCACCATTTCCTCACATTCTGTCGATAATGACTATTAACGTTCGGAAATAGCCCTATTTCCACATTTAATCACGTAAACGAAAGCGTTCCACTTGCTCCCACAGCCCCTCTCGCTCCAAAATTTCAAGCTGCTTAGGTCCTATTAGATCAAAATGTGGGAAGACAGCGCGTTGATGAATATATCGAGCAGGCAGACCACTCTCTTCACACCAGGCAGACAATCGTTCAACATTCATACAGCCAACCTTGGTCACTGTCTTGATACTCGGATATCTGGGATCAAGCCAATAATGGGTTAAAAAAGCAACTTCGCCACGCATAACCGCAGCCTTCCACCCCTCGAGCTCTCCCCTTGTTATACCAAAAGCCATGCTCCACCCCCGATGTTAGTCATTAATAATCATCTCATCTTCTTAGGTGAACTAGTATGGACGGTGAGCGTTCCGTGCTAAAGCTCCATTTTTATTATGAGATAAAAACAAGAGCTATACGCTATTAGGGTCACTTTTGAGGCTGTAAAACAAATTTATTAATCACATGCTTAACGCCTTCCTCATTATTACTTGGCGCTACATAGTCAGCAATTGCTTTTAGCGCGTCAATCGCATTGCCCATGGCAACCCCGAGTCCTGCGACCTCAAGCATTTCGTGATCGTTCCACGAGTCCCCGATCGCCATTGTCTCAGAGAGGCTGCAGCCAAAATGCTCTGCAAGGAAGGTAAGCGCACAGCCCTTGGTTCCCTCATGATGCATAATTTCCAGGAAGTGGGGTTTGGACTTCGTGATGTGAACTTCATCACCCAGTAGCTCCCGGAGAACAGGTGCAATGGAATCAAGGTAATCCGGGTCGTCGATAATAAGCAGCTTCGGCGTAGGCTTGGCAATCAATATACCGAAATCCGGCTCAATATAATAGGACGTGCCGTTTAGTCCCGCATAAGCGTGCAGCTTCTCATTCTCTTCCCGGGCGGATAGTTTATCGTCGACATAGGTTTGTAAATGCAGGTTGTGCATAAGACAAAAGTTAAACAGCTTTTCCGCAGCAGGAAGCGGAACATACCGCTCGTAAAGCACCTTCTCATCCATTAAGGTTTTAACTAAGGCACCTTGGTAGGTAATAATCGGTACATTGAGTCCCGTCTGGCGTGCAATAACCTTAGCTGAGGCATAAGCCCGACCTGTCGCAAGCGTAACAATTACACCTGCTGCAACGGCTTGCTCTAAGGCATTTTGCGTTGCAGGCGTAACTTCTTTATCATCGTTTATCAAGGTATCATCAATATCGATTGCGATTAATTTATACATGTTTGTTCTCTCCTCTGTTTTCTTGCTGTGTAATAAGCGCCAATCAGTCGTTGGTCAAAATTTAAGAAACTAGCAAACTATTAATAGAGCTTTATTTCCATCGTTCCACACCAAAAGGCAAGGGCCGCAAAAAGAAGCGACCCTATCGAGAAAAGCTGCCCTTTCAATAGGTTGTTATCAATCCAGTGAAAAGCACATCATTTACCGTGAGTTTTTTTGAATGGACATGATTTTATTACCTAGCCATTTTACCAAAAGAGGCACGAAAATGTATATCGGTATAGAGTATGTATATTTCCAATTAATTAGTTGATATATATCTAACCATTCCACTAGTGGTTCACAAATATATGCAAGCAATAGTGAATTTATTACTAAAGCTATAGTGAATGATTTCCAACTAGTGAAATACTAATAAATAAGCATAAAAATTACGGGTATTCCTCCAAAATCGACATACAATAATGGTGGAAAATAAGGTATTAATTTATTTGGGTATCCCCATAGTAACATTTCATCACCTACTAAATCCATAATTGTAGCTATAAATGAAATTGAAATGCCATAACTTACAATCTCACCTAATTTGGATTTTTGCACTAATTTCCACCAAACACACCATACAGTAATTAAAAAAACTAGCATTATCCACCAACCAACAGAAAATACACAATAATCCAACCAGTGTTTTAAATTAATGTCCTATAAATGTCCAATAGATTTGACACGTTCTTTCCAAAGTTCAGTTTCACTTGGTTTAAAATTAAAAAAATTATCAAACATTAGGATACCTCTCTAGTTGAGTAAATTATTGTAACTATTTTTATTATTACCCAAATAATCTTTTTCATCCAGTTATTAAGCTGCAACCATTTGCAGTAATACTTCTTTTACTTTCATGAGTCAATTTCATAATACAAGTTCGATAGCGACATGCTACGGCCGAATTCTGGGGATCGTTTTTGAAAAAGGAGATGGCTCCATCATCATTTCTGTGGATAGCCGAAAAAAAGGCAGACTTATCCCCTATTTCAAACTGGAGGGTACCGCTTTTCGATTGTTATCCCCAACGCCAAGAAGGCAATTTAGGATGCGATCTTCTTTTCCCGCATTTGCTTGTTGATCCGATCCACCGCCAGCTTACTCAGCGTATAGACCAGACAAGAAATATCGAAATCCACCTTGGCTAACGCTCCACCCCGGTGGCGAATGTGATTCAGCTGGAAGAATTCCTTCAAGTAGCCATTTACCCGTTCGACGGCGGTCCGTTTCTTGTACAATTCCTTGTAACTCTGGCTTCCTCTTGCGGGTACCGTATACTTGCGAATGTCAGTTTTAATTTGAATCTTGAACACTTTCTGGCAGCCCTCTGCTTGAAAGAGACATGAACGACATTCCTTTGGATTCGTATATTTCAGGGTTCCGTATGTCTCGTCGAAGCTGTCATAGCAGTAGGCATGTCCGGCTTTGCATACGGGACGAAAGTATTTATCTTTCCCTTCGATTGGTTTTTCGTTGCGCTTATTGTAGTCGATTAGCGGCTTCGCTCCGATGGCTTGTACCTGTTTGTAGACGGCTTCGAAATCGTAGCCTGCATCAAGCAACACATAGTCGATATTTAGATAAGGATGCCGCGCTGCCAAAGCTTTCAAGAGGGGGATTGCCATTTTGCCATCATTCACATGGGCTGAGGAAAACAAGGACGTTAGGATATATTGACTTTCACAATCCACGGCAAAATGTCCTTTATAGCCATACCAGAAGATCTTCTTATTATCCGTGTTTTTCTTGGTGCCCCAGGTCGGGTCAAGCGGCGTTTCAGCTTCAATTTCCTCATGGGTAAGAGGCAGCAGTTGTTCCAATGTCTTTTCAAATATGGTTTTTTGTGCTTCGATCTCTGCTTGTTCCAGCAGCCATTGTTCGTGCTCTTCCTTGCTCTTGCGTCCTCGCTTTTTGGGTTTTGCAGGCTCGGCAGGAGGTGCCTCTTCCTTGACCTCAGCAGGCAGCAGCTCCTGTTGTTCCACAGACGGTTTCTGATGGGCATTCTTTTTTCGGGAACGTCTTTTCGCAGGATGCGCCGGTCCCGGGCGTTCACATGGGTGGCATCAACAGCCACATGGGCACCATCGATAAAGCCTTCCTGAAAGGCTTGAGAAAGGAGGCTATCGTGCGATTCTTGAAAGACAGACGAACTCTGTAATTTGCGGATGAGGCGAGAGTAGGTTGCCTCGCTTGGGGTTTCATCCGATCCTGTAAAGCGGCAGTGAAGACGGAACTCTTCGCTGGTTCGCAGACGCTTCACCAAATCCTTCATAAAGGGCATTCCTTCCACGATTCGGATGAAGAGCGAATAAATCATAGCGCGGTAATTAGTCGTATCAGGAGCTCCCAGAAGCGACTTTTTCGTCACCAATCGCAGAAAGGGAGTAATGTTGAGCGTTTCAAAGATCCAGGCGTATTTTTCGTCTGGGGACATTTCTAGTAACTGCTCCAAGGAAAACAGACTTTCTTGTCGAATAGTATACATCGGGAGTTCATCCTTTCGTCTCGGTGTTGCGTGTTGTAACCTAACACTTCGAGATTTTGGGGAGGTACTCCTTTTTTCTTGTCTAAAAAACTCAGTCACAGCAAGGCTTTGCAATTATGAAACTTACTCACATTAGCTGAGAAAGAAACTTTATCGCCTGCATTATCAAAACCGTTCACATATCCAATACCTAAATAGCCGGGCACTGACAAAGGGCTTGCTGTATCTGTTCCTGTCTTGGTGGCGCTCTCAGCCTCATATGAAGTAACAGGCGAAGTGGTTAAATAACTACTGACTCATTATAAATCACTCCAACATTATGTTTTTTTCTCATTATACAGAAAAGTACCCTATAGGATAGACTTTTTCAAAGTGTCTATTCTATAAGGTACTTTTTAGATGCTTACTGGTCTTTTCTTCTTAATAGGTAACACCTGAAACTAATATGATGTTGGAATAAGGAGTGCACTCACCACTGCGAATGCACGCTATGGCTGTTTTGGATCGTTCTTTAAATTGTGTATGAGGAATCACAGTGGGAGTGAGTTCATGAAATATATTATTAATGTCACGCAATCTATCAGGTGAATTAGCTTCTGTTTCTTCGGCAACGATAACTTCTTCGACACAAAGTTCAATCATTACTGTCTTCAACACATCCAAGAAAGCAGGCATTCCGGATGTAAGGGAAAGATCGATTCGTTTCACACCAGGTGGAATAGGAAAACCCGCATCGCATATCACAAGTTCTTGATAATGGCCCATACTTGCTATGACTTCAGATATATCATGATTTAAGATACCTATTTTTTTCATATATTCTTTCCTCTCATGCTTAATTAAGTAAAGCAATTTCTCTCTCACGGAAGTAATCAGCAGATTGTAGTACCAAATGATTTAAAAACTGACGATCTGGTCTACCATACATTGCAGGATAAGGATCTCCACCGGGACCCAGAGGTTCGGGTGTGAAATATCTTCCTTCTTTATTAAATCCAAGTAAATAAAGCGACATGATTATCGTATCCAAATCAAGTGCACCATCACCTAGTGCCCCGCGGTTACTATCTGCCATATGGATATTGAGCAATTGTTCCCCTGCGGAAAGTAAGGCTTCGCCAATATGAGCCTCTTCAACCTGCATATGGTATACATCAGCATTGATATATTGCACGCCAGCATGATTGACAGCTTGAATATATTTTTGGGCATCTGCTATGGTATGAACGAAGCTAACTTCAGCAGAACGAATCGGTTCAATGGCTGCCTTAATATTATACTCAACGAATAAATCTGCCACAAAGCGCAAAGTTTCAGCACTTCTCTCACATTCCATATTATCATAGGGTTTATTACGACCGACCGCCCCGGGAACGACTAGAATATATGAACCACCAACTGCAGCAGTAAATTCAATTTCCCGTTTCAAATAATCGATCGCAGCTTGACGATGATTGGCATGATTACTGGATAAGTCGTTATCCGCAGAGAACATGCCGCATACCCCAGCTACTTTGATATTGTGAGATTGAAGTATATCCAATGTATCTTTAACATCATATCCCAGACTAGGACCATAATGATTTCCATGAAGTTCGATAAAACGTATATCTGCTTGCTGCAATCTCTCCGCTGTTTCAGTCAAAGATTCCATACCAAATCCCCAGTTACTCCAAGAAAGATTCAAACTTTTCTGTAAGCGGTCCGGATGATTTGATTTTAATTGTAAGAAGGATGATTTGATTTTTTGATTCTTTTGCTCATAATTTTGCAATGACATTAATTTACACTCCCTTATAGTCTGAGTATTAAGGCATTTCAGGATAATTCGGACCGAAATGTTTTAAAAATACTAAAGGCTCCCATTTACTACGGTTCGTAATGGTGATTCCTGCTTGAGCTGCTTGTTCACTAACAAAGAATTCATCGCCACTCATTTGCCCAAATCGAAGCATAACAGCTGCCTCTGTATCATGAACACCGAATACGCCATGCCCTTGAATGAGGACCGTTCCATAAGCAACGGGATCTTTTACGATGACAGTCTGACCTGGTAAAACAGTTAATTCTTTTGCGCCGAAATATTCATTGCCATATGTTATCCATTTCTCAATATGCTGTTCATCGGAATGAGAACATATAAGTGGAGGACGGAAATAAGTCTTCTTGTAATGAGGATCCGTATTTTTCTCCCAATCCATAAGACTCAGAATATACTCAATATCCCTTTTTTTATCCTCAGGACAGTTTTCTGTCAAGAATTCATAAGGATACACTTCACCAGAAACAATATTCTCGTGAACTGAGTTTACATCGCTATTCCATTGGGGCTCATAAGTCAAGTAGGAACCCGGTGCATGAACTACCCCTGGCGGTGTATACCAGCCTGTCCCAAGTTCAATCCGATACGCCCGTGAGAGCTCAGTAATTCGATTATCACCAGATTCAAAATCTAGCAAACGAGCTCTAACTTGCTCAATCGTTACATCAGGATCGTAACCAAAATAAGTAACTGGGAACAAACCAGGATGATTATTTAATTGTGGAGGAAAATAATAAGCTTCTGGCTTCCCCATCCGTCCTACTAAATCTGCTGCAGCACCATCCAAATGCAGATGATGAAATAGCGGTGTTTCAAAATCGAAAAATTTGGAGTACATTGGCCAAGTTCCATATTTCCGATGAAGCTCTTCCCCAATGACTTCTGCCCCTAATTCTTCTATTGCGTCCTTAAGTAAGAACTTATCAGATGCATCTACATTCACAGCAACATAACTCATGCCCTCGTCTATTGGTGCTAGTGGACCATTCATCGCAGCGATGACAGAGGAAAACCATCTTTCTTTAATCGATCCGCGGTTGGTACCGAGAGCGTAATAATCATCAGGATGCAAACGTAATCTTTTACCAGCTTGAGCAAATCGACGTGGTACAAAAACGGGTGTAAGTCTAAAAATGCCTTCGCCTTGTTCAAAGGTATGTCGAATCTTATTTACTGTGTTCATACTATGCTCCTCCTTCTATTGATTTCTTACATTCACTATACATTTAGGATAATGTAAACGTAGTTTTAATGGAATTCGATATCTTGTGAAGTATCTCAGCTATCTTGTTTTTCTAATAACTCCATTTATCTGATATACTGTAGACTAGAACATATGGATGGAGGAAAAATAAATAATGGTGCAAATTCCTTTAATACATTCTGGAAATCAATTATTTCAAAATAATTCACTTCCTGACCTTCTTTACGCAGGACAGATAAATGAAGGGCCAAACTGGTCTTTTTCAAGCCATAAACATGACGATTTATGTGAAATCATTTATATAAGCAAAGGTGAAGGGCTTTTTATAATTGGCAATAATACGTACAAAGCTATACATGGCGATATATTAATATATAACCAAGGGGTTATCCATGAGGAACAATCCAATCCAAACAATCCGCTTAAAACTTACTTTTGTGGAATTGGAAGCCTATATATTCAGGACATGTTTGAAGGTTGCTTAGTCCCTGACAATCTTGAGCCTGTAATCCATGCCGGATCATATAGCTTTCAGATTGAGAATTACTTATCAACTATATTTGAAGAAATGAAATCGCAAGTCCTTGGCTACGAACTCGTTTGCCAGAATGCTTTGATATCTTTAATTATTTC
Organism: Gorillibacterium sp.; assembly: GCA_014380705.1. The sequence continues at coordinate 7,550 of JACMJI010000065.1, forward strand.
TGTCATTAGGATTCTTAATTCGCAGTATATTGCCAAACCTTCCATTGATTCTGATTCATTAGGCTATAAAATTAAAGAATTTATTGATAAAAATTACACACGCAACATTCCTTTGAACGAAATTGCCAATCAGCTTTACCTTAGTCCTCACTATCTCTCTCATATTTTCAAAGAAGAAATAGGTAACTCACCGATCAATTACTTGATTCAACGTCGGATCGGCGAGGCGCAGAAGCTACTGCTAAACACAGATCTTACAGTTCAGGAAATCTCACAAGAAGTAGGGTACGAGAATGCGAATTATTTCAGCATGATCTTTAAAAAAGTAACTGGGAAATCTCCCAGTCTGTATCGTAAAAGTCAACGTGGTATTTAAATTGTTACTATAAAGTAGGTGCTTGTTGACATGCTTGCTAATCAATTAGTAAAGACTATTGATCAGGAGACACAACTTCCATAACCGGCTTTGTTTGATCACCATGCAATAACAACAAAACACCTACAACGCAACAGATCATAGTAACTCCCATCAATACTGGTAAAGACACGGAATGGATTAAGCTGGTACTCAACAATGGACCAATGGTTCCGCGAATGCCAAACAACATTAAATGTAATCCAAAGACAACAGCCTCTCGACCTGGTGCTAATTTAAAAATATAAGCCATACATGAAATTTCCCAAACTGCGTCTCCTATTCCCTGAAAACCTCCTGCTACAATAACCGAAGCGAAATTTCCGAATAATCCATAGAGGATGGGAGGAATGCCATGGGCTGCTATGCCAAATAGCAAAGCAAACTTTGGGGAATATTTATCAATGACCCTACCCACGATTAAATAAGAGACTAGTAAAAAAAAGAAATAGATCATTCGGGCGTACCCAATTTGAATGTTGCTTAATTCTAATTTTTCCACTTGGAAAATGAGT
>JACMJI010000066.1 GCA_014380705.1 Gorillibacterium sp.
GTCTGTACTCCAGGCTAGACCGTTCGAGATCGTTACGCCCTGTATCATGGTGTGAACACTCTGATCTTGGCTCAGACGATACAAGGCCCCCTGCTTCTCTCCGCCATTCATCGACATCGTTCCCGCCCAGAAGCGTCCACTCGGGTCGCACTTGCCATCATTGAAACGATTAGTCTCAATGATTTCCACGGAATCATTCAAAGGGATCAGCCGTTCCGTGTTCAATTCAAGACTATAAAAGCCATGACGTCCGACCAGAACAAGCCCCCCAGATTCGCGCGGGACAACAGCGCCTACATATTGACCTACTGAGATCGTACGATCCGAACGATCCGCCGGGTTAAACTCATGAACAAGAAAGCCTTCAATATCCACCCAATATAAAACCTTCCGCGATGCATCCCAGCAAGGCCCTTCTCCTAATACAGCCAGGGCATCAGCTACCATCTCCAGCTTCATCACGCTTTAGACCGCCTCTCTATTATCGAGTTTATAATCCAAGGGGTTACAATACAAGTTCCTTCTCCCGTTGTGTCAGCTTACGGGCTTTAATATCAAGTACAATCTTACCGCCAGATAAACCGATAATGCGTGTGGCATATCGTTCTGCCAGCTCGAGCTGTTGCATAGCAACCAGAAGAACTACATTCTCTCGCTTGGCAACATTGCGGAAATTCTCCATGACTCCATTGACCGATTCGGGATCAAGCCCCTTAACCGGGTCATCGGCTGCAATCATCTTCGCTTCCTGAATCAGGGCTTTGGCAAGTGCTACGCGCTGCCTCTCCCCCCCACTTAGCTTCTCCACTTTTTCCAAACCTTTATCGAGCAAGCCTACCTTCTCCAGAAACTCCAAAGAATGAACATGCTCGTCCATTGATGATCTGCGCGTCACCTTCCGCCATAGTGACATATGCCGCCACCGAGCCTCCAACACATTCTGTACAGCTGACTTATTCGTATGTAATGTGGGACGTTCCTCAAGAAATGCCCAGTTGCGGCGCACTTTCCTCCGTGCAAGGAAGTTGCCTTGAATAATGTCATTTCCGTCGATCACATACTCCCCGCGGTCCCATTTCTCCTGCAACGTCAAGCAGCGCAGAAGTGTAGATTTGCCACTACCGCTAGCACCGATGATCGCAATAAACTCACCTGGTGATGCTTGAAAGCTAATTCCATTTAAAATGGTATCCTCTTGATAAGATTTACTTAGATTACGGATAATCATAGCTTAAGAATTCTCCTTTATGTCAGGATCATTATACCTGGGCAGCCTAATTCACGACTATATACTTGCCTTGGCAATGTCCTATTCTCAATAATTAACTCGTCAATCAATTATACTTTACCTGTCAAAAAAAGACACGCTTCCATCATACAAGGCAGCAAAAAAGAAAGCCCAGAACCACACCCCTAGTGAAAGGAATGTGTTCCGGACCTATTTTATTTCGTTAGACATTACGTTTACTAGGATAGACTAGAGATAGCTTAAAGCACTTTTGCCAGAAAATCCTGGGTGCGCGGATGTTGAGGATTGCTGAATACCTCTGCAGGGGTACCCTCCTCGACAATAACTCCACCATCCATAAAAATAATACGATCCCCCACCTCACGTGCAAAGCCCATCTCGTGAGTGACCACAACCATGGTCATGCCATCTGCTGCCAGCTTCTTCATAACATCCAACACCTCTCCGACCATCTCTGGGTCGAGTGCGGATGTTGGCTCATCAAACAGCATAACATCAGGTGACATGGCAAGCGCACGCGCGATGGCAATCCGCTGTTTCTGCCCGCCAGATAGTTGGTTTGGATAGCTGTTAGCCTTCTCTTCCAAGCCTACAATCTTCAACAGACGTATCGCATTCTCCTCTGCCTCCACTTTACTTTGCTTGAGTACATTCAGAGGGGCCACCATTAAATTAGCCAAAACAGAGAGATGCGGAAATAGATTAAATTGTTGAAATACCATGCCCATCTTCTGCCGCAGCTTATCGATATTCTGTTTCGGGTCCGTTATCCGATTGCCTTCAAAAACAACATCGCCACCCGTCGGAACCTCCAGAAGGTTCAGACAACGAAGCAATGTGCTTTTACCAGAGCCGCTCGGCCCGATTACGACAACAACCTCACCCTTATTCACATGAAGGTCGATTCCATCCAGAACAACAAGCTTACCGAAGGACTTTTGCAATCCCTTAACATCAATCACTAACCTTCAGCCTCCTTTCAAATCTCGCCAGTAATCTCGATAAAGTAAAGGTGATGGCGAAATAGACAAGTGCAGCGGCTAGATACGGTTCAAAGCCCTGGAAGGTTTTTGACTTGACTACATTCGCATTATACATCAGTTCCTTGAGACCGATGATCATGACAATGGATGACTCCTTGATAACGACAATAAATTCATTGCCAAGCGCCGGCAAAATGTTCTTGATGGCTTGAGGCAGAATGATTAATCTCATCATTAATGACTTTGACATCCCCAAAGACCGTGCGGCTTCCGTCTGTCCTTTGTCGATATTCTCAATGCCTGCTCGGAATATCTCCGCCATATAAGCCGCACTGTTGATGGAAAGGGCAATAATACCGGAAACCTTATCTGGCATATCCAGCGGGGATCCAAATATTTGAGTCGTAATCTGAGGAATCCCATAATAAATAATGAATACCTGGACAAGCAGGGGGGTTCCACGGATAAATTCCACATAGCCAGTTGCAAACCACTTTAGCGGTCTGATCGAGGACAGCTTCATTAAAGCGAGGACTACCCCAAGCACCGTACCGAATAACACGGTAAAAAACGAGAGATAAACCGTTAATCCAGCACCTCTCAGAAAATAATCCGCATACCTTGACAGAAATGAAAAATCCAAAAAATTCAAGTTACCTCACCTTACTCTTCCATTAACTTAGCGGCTTCTACAAAGAACTCATCAATTTTCTTATCGGTAATCAGACGATCAACAACTTTATCAATGGCACTTACTAAACTTGGGTTATTCTTTTGGACAGCAATGGCTGAGCCACCTACATCATCCTTTGGTGCAGCATCAGCAACTACAAGACCCGGTTTGTTCGCTACATAAACCTGTGCAACTGGCAACTCGACAATCAAGGCATCAACCTTTTTGGACTCTAGCTGCATAATCAGATCACTTACAGAAGTGATGCTGGTAATATCCGCATCCTTCACTTGTTTTTGGGCAATTTCTTCCTGGGTAGTACCCATTTGCACACCAATCTTCTTACCATTTAAATCTTCCATTGTCTTGAAGTTATCTTTGTCTTCCGCTCTAACGATAACGCCTTGTTTAGCTGTATAGTAAACCTTGGAGAAATCTACGCTTTTCTTACGTTCTTCCGTTGGTGTCATTCCTGCTACAATGAAATCAATTTTGCCAGCGGTAAGTGCTGCAAGCAATCCGTCAAAGGACATATCTTTAATCTCCAGCTCTACGCCAAGCTCCTTGGCTACTTCTTGGGCAATGGAAACGTCAAGACCTACGATGGTATCTTTGCCATTTACATCTGCATGGAATTCATAGGGTGGGTATTCAGCATTCGTACCCATAACGATCTTAGTAGCTTTCTTAATCTCCCCAAGCTTAGCATCTTTCTTGCCACAACCTGTCAATACTGTTCCTAGTACCAAAATTAGCGCCAAAAGCATCATTGTTTTTTTCATTTTGTATAAAGCCTCCCCTTCATAATAAAATACAATGTCGCAATTATATAGGCTGGCTCAAGATAAATCAATCATTTTTAACCAATGTTCACTGAATTTTTATACATTGCTATACATAAATACCCGTCAGCCGTTTTTTTTGGGACTTGCAAGTCTCATGTTTCTCGATTTGAGCCGTTTTTCCGTTTATAATGAAGCTTAACATCTTTAATGAATGGAGACCTCTGATGAAAACAACCTTACTCCAAAAGATCGATCAGAACCAAAGCTTGCTAAGTGAAATAGCCCATTTTATTGGAACAAATCCAGAACTGGGTCATCAGGAGTTTCTAGCATCGGCCAGACTCATGACCGAATTCAAGCAGCAAGGCTTTCAGGTCGAAAGGAATATTCTTAACCTGCCAACGGCGTTCATCGCCACGTATGCTTCGGCTAAGCCAGGGCCGATTATTGCCCTCCTCTGTGAATATGATGCCTTAACCGATTTGGGGCATGCCTGTGGCCATCATCTAATATCCACAATGA
>JACMJI010000067.1 GCA_014380705.1 Gorillibacterium sp.
AGCGTGACATAGCAAACGTCTGTCTAATTGGTGAGCGTGACATAGCAAACGTCTGTCTAATTGGTGAGCGTGACATAGCAAACGTCTGCCCGAGTGGACAGACGTCTAAAGGTTTAAGAATTCATTCCCTACGCAAGTCATTAAGTGAACTCCGCTACGAGTTCATTGAATTTCGCTTCCGATAAAGCAATATCCTGGTTGGCCAGTCCTTCTTGTTTGAAGCCTGGGACCAGATCCTGGTAGCTCTTGCGTGATTTGTCCTGATAGATGAGCCCGGTAACCATACTTTGTCGTTCCATAAGCGTGGTCATTGCTTGAATCCGATTGGTTGGGTCATATCCCTCAATGTCGTCTAAGTCCGTGAGGTTTTCTTTGTACCAGTCGTAGGTATTAACCTTGTTAAAGGTAACACAAGGGCTGAATACATTGATGAAGGCAAAGCCATTGTGCTTGAGTCCTTCCTCAATTAACATAATTAACTGCTTTAGATTGCTAGAAAAGGATTGAGCAACAAAGGTTGCACCTGATGCTATTGCAATTTCTAGTGGAGAAAGGGAATTCTCAATTGCACCCTCGGGTGTGCTCTTGGTTTTAAAACCAGCAGCGCTCCGCGGGGAAGTTTGTCCTTTGGTCAGTCCATAGATTTGGTTATCCATTACGATATAAGTTAGATCAATATTACGCCGAATTGCGTGAACTGTATGTCCCATCCCAATGGCAAAACCATCACCGTCTCCGCCGGACGCAATAACCGTGAGCTCTCGATTAGCCATCTTCAGCCCTTGGGCAATGGGCAGTGAGCGACCATGCACACCGTGAAATCCGTAAGCGTTAACATATCCGGATATGCGCCCCGAGCAACCAATTCCCGAAACAATAGCTAAATTCTCTGGTTCTAAACCAACATTAGCAGCTGCCCGTTGAATGGAAGCTTGCACAGTAAAATCACCACAGCCCGGACACCAATTGGGCTTCACATTGTTGCGAAAGTCTTTTAGCGTTGCCATACGAACATCTCCTTGCATGCATGATAGATTTCGGCGGGCAGGAACGGATTTCCATCGTATTTTAAATGATTATAAAGCTTATCGCTGCAACCGGGAACATTCAACTTGATAAGATTAGCTAGCTGCCCTGTTGCATTATTCTCGACAACGAGTACTTTCTTAGCTCTCTCGATAACGGGACGGAGATCCTCTACAGGAAACGGATGCAATAGCCGTATCGTAGCATGATTCGTCGTGATCCCATCTGCTTTAAGACGTTCCCGTGCTTCGTCTATCGTTCCCCCTGTTGAACCCATGCCAATAATCAACAGCTCAGGCTGCTCATAAGGCTGGTCCACATGTATGGGGTTTGACATCTGAAGGTTGTTCAGCTTGGACAAACGCTTATTCATCATCTTTTTACGATTGGTTGCGCTTTCGGAAGGCTTGCCATCTTCCCCATGTTCGACACCTGTTACGTGATGAATACCATTTTTCCGTCCTGGGATCGTTCGTGGAGATATGCCATCCTCCGTCCATTCATACCGTTTAAAATTGCTTCCGTCCTCGCACGGCTCCACTTCATCTAGCAGCTTGCCTCGTTCAATCGTAATCAGTTTGAAATCAAGCGGCTCAGCGGATTGCTTACCAAGACTGAGCTGAAGATCTGTCATGAGGATGACTGGGCATTGATATTTCTCAGCTAGATTGAATGCCTCAATCGTATCATAGAAGCACTCTTCCACCGTGCTTGGTGCAATTACAATCTTAGGAATTTCTCCATGGGTTCCATAGATCATGGCGTTCAGATCACTTTGCTCTTGTTTGGTTGGAAGCCCTGTTGAAGGCCCCCCACGCTGAGTGTCAACGATAACGACTGGTGTTTCAGTCATCCCTGCTAGACCGATAGCCTCCATCATTAGAGACAGGCCAGGACCGGCAGAAGCGGTCATGGCTCGAACTCCACCGTAATTAGCGCCGATTGCCATCGTAATGGCTGCAATTTCATCCTCTGTTTGAATAACAGTACCTCCAAGCTTAGGAAGCACCTTTATCAAATATTCCATGATCTCCGTTGCGGGTGTAATCGGATAGGCTGACATGAACCGACAACCGGCCGCGACAGCTCCCAGACCAATCGCATCGTTTCCGATCATGAATAGCTTTTTCCTGCCATCAGCGGGTTCAAGCTGAAATTGATCCAATGGACCCCCTGCCAGATCCATAACAAACTGGGCACCACGCTTTACTGCCTCTATATTCTTCTCTACGACGACTGCACCTTTACGGCTAAACTCTTCTTCCACAGCGTTGCTAAAAACGTCAAGCGGCAAGCCTAGCAGAGCCCATGATGCACCAGACGCAACCATATTCTTCATAAGGGATGTACCAAGCTCCTCCGCTATTGCGGTAATTGGAACCGCAAACAATCGGGCTTTAACTCCCTCCGGGATCTGTGGAGAAAATTTCGCATCCGCCACAATCACGCCATCTATGCAAAGCTCATTCGCATTAAGATCAATCGTCTCCTGATCAAAAGCAACCAGGATATCCAAATCATCCGAGATTGCCCGGATCGGCTTCGTACTGATGCGAATCTTGTTATTCGTGTGCCCACCCTTTATTCTTGAAGAGAAATGGCGGTATCCATATAAATAATAGCCAAGTCGGTTTAATGCGGTGGAGAAGATTCGGTCCGTGCTTTCAACGCCTTCCCCTTGCTGGCCACCAATTTTCCATGATAATTGACTTCTCATTGTCGCCCATCCCCTTTGAGTGATGCAACCATACCATTCCCTTTTCTTTACCCGAAAAGGTTTTTACTTTAACGGGTTGTTACTCCATTCTTTGCCTTTCTTATAAATCTTTAGAACAATTTCACGAATTAGACACACTTAGTTAATAATATTTATAATTGTTAACAAATAATTCACATCTACATTTAAATCTTATGAGAAAAGTGAGGAAAAGGCAAGGAAAACGAACGATTAAAAGCATAGTTTTATCAGATCATATCCATATCAAATAGAGATCAATCTTTAGGTTGGAAGATTGTCTTGCAAGAACCTCCACCAGTTTTGTGATATAAAGCCTTTAACCTCTTCTTCTTTATAATAGCTTAGGAGTAAATTAGCTAATTCAGGGTAATCCGCTGGTGAAGTAAGCCCAGGTATTTTGTCAGCAAACCCATCATAATCCGATCCAAAGCCAATATGCTTAACTCCTCCAAGAGAACAAAAATGATCGATGTGCCGCAATAAATCTGTCATGTTTGGTTGTCTGTCTGCCAAAAACCAAGGCACAAAAGTGAGACTTATTCGTCCACCACTAGCTATGATTGTCTGAATTTGTTGATCCGATAGATTACGCGGGTGATTGCAAATCTTTCTAGCATTGGAATGGGAAGCTATAAACGGGCAGGAGCTGCGCTCTGCCAGTTCTTCAAACCCACGATCCGATAGATGAGAGACATCGAGGATAAGACCAATTCGGCTACACTCCTCAATCATTGCTCTGCCGCGATCCGTGAAGCCTCCTCCTCGAGATTCCATGACACCATCAGCCGCCCAATTGGCATGATTCCAAGTAACACCAATAAAACGTACACCGAGCTTAAACAGCCTTTCGATATTCTCAAGATTGCCACCAATTCCGTCTGCGCCTTCTAGTGATAAAATTCCGCCAATCTGCCCCTTGGCTTCAATTTGATTTAAGTCCGTTACAGATTTGATCAATACGATTTGATCAGTTAACATCACCTTTTCATGCATCAATTCGATCATTCGGAGAATAGGACTCATCCCCCGATCTAACAGCGCCTCGGACAAATAAAGGGCATAAAACTGCACCCTAACATCTCCCCTTAGAAGTCTTGGCAGGCTCACATCCGCTCCACTCCACTCCGCATTAAAACGAATGGCCGGATCCACAAGCATACGACTTAGCAGGTCACAGTGTGTATCAATCACTTTCATCAATTCGAATTCTCCTTTTAAATTGGAGTCGTTGAGCAATCTATTTTGAAGAAACGAAAAAACCCGTTTACCTTGGAGTAAACAGGCTCTTGTTCTCTATTCACCCGAGAGACTAACGCGGCTCAACAATTAGCTTCATCGCCGTGCGGTCCTCTCCGTCAATAACAATATCAGTGAACGCCGGGATGCATATCAAATCCACCCCGCTGGGAGCTACAAAGCCTCGGGCAATAGCAACGGCTTTGATCGCCTGGTTTAATGCCCCTGCACCGATCGCCTGCAGTTCGGCAGCCCCACGCTCTCTCAGTACACCGGCTAGTGCTCCGGCTACAGAATTCGGATTGGATTTAGCTGATACTTTTAATACATCCATGAATGGTACCTCCTCAGGTATGATGGAATGAATGTTTAATTCTATAACCCATCCTATTCGAAAACCTGAGGAATCATTCCACTTAGCACTTAGCAACCAGCTATTCCATCAACGCCCGATCTTCATCGAGACGAATCAAGCGAATGCTTCTTGCTTGGTTCGTTGAATCATCAATATCAATAATGACTCCATGCAAATGCCATTTTCCCTCATCTACTGTAAAGCGTGCTGGTAATGAGGATTTGAATTTATACAGAACCGCATCTTTTTCCATGCCTAATACACCATTCATCGGACCTGTCATTCCCGCGTCGGTTACATAGGCTGTTCCTTCAGGCAAAATACGCTCGTCATTGCTCTGTACATGAGTGTGTGTTCCCACAACAGCGGATGCACGTCCATCCAAATACCAGCCCATAGCTATTTTCTCCGATGTTGCTTCTGCATGAAAATCAACAAAAACTGGATAACGATTCGCTAAGGTTTCCAGAATATCATCCACTTTGGCGAACGGGCAATCAAGGGGCGGAAGAAACGTTCTTCCTTGTAGATTAATGACTGCAAGCTCTTTCCCATTCGCTTTGATCACATTGAAGCCTAAACCAGGTGTGCCTTCAGGAAAATTAGCAGGTCGCAGCAAACGTGGTTCATCATCGATAAAATCAAAAATTTCCTTCTGATCCCAGGTATGGTTGCCCATAGTGATGGCGTGAACACCACATTCAAAAAATAAACTGTTCGCAATCTGCCGGGTAATCCCCCGACCGCTCGCCGCGTTCTCCCCATTGACGATTATAAAATCAGGTCTATGCTTACTTTTTAAGCTTGGGAGCTGCTTCTTAAGCGCTTCTCGACCGACTGACCCGACAATATCGCCAATAAACAAAATTTTCATAACTGCCAATCACTCCTTTTAATACAGCCAAGTAATAAACTCTTTTTTGCTAAACAAACACCCGAGGGGTGAACGATCCCAAGCGTTCTTATTGTTTATCGATGAAATATAAAGAAGTATAAGTTCTCCCTTCCTTATACTTTTTTATATTTCAAGTAAACATGAAAAGTGGCCTTCCGGCCACTTTTCGTGTTAGTTCTATTTAGCGTATTCAACAGCACGTGTTTCACGAATAACTGTAACCTTGATATGACCTGGATAATCCAGTTCATTCTCAATTTTCTTCGTGATGTCGCGTGCAAGACGGAATGCTTCGGTATCGTCAATCTTCTCCGGCTGTACCATAACCCGGATTTCTCGCCCTGCTTGAATGGCGAATGATTTTTCGACTCCTTCAAACGACTCTGAAATTTCTTCCAGACGTTCCAGACGCTTGATATAGGTTTCCAACGTTTCACGCCGGGCTCCTGGTCTTGCAGCAGATAAGGCGTCGGCAGCTCCTACGAGCATGGCGATAACCGAGGTAGCCTCTACATCCCCGTGATGGGATGCGATACTGTTGATCACAACCGGATGTTCCTTGTACTTTCTAGCGAGTTCGACACCGATTTCCACGTGTGATCCTTCAACTTCATGATCCAGTGCTTTTCCGATATCGTGAAGAAGTCCGGAACGTTTCGCCAAAGTAACGTCTTCCCCGAGTTCTCCAGCCATTAACCCTGTTAAATAGGCGACTTCCATAGAGTGCTTAAGCACATTCTGCCCATAGCTGGTACGGAAGCGGAGTCTACCTAATATCTTGATTAAATCTGGATGTAAGCCATGAACGCCAACCTCGAAGGTTGCTTGTTCGCCGTACTCACGAATCCGTTCGTCTATCTCTTTGCGGGATTTCTCTACCATTTCCTCAATGCGAGCAGGATGAATTCTTCCATCCGCCACAAGTTTCTCCAGCGCATTACGAGCAATTTCCCGACGAATCGGGTCAAAGCCAGACAGGATGACCGCTTCCGGTGTATCATCAATGATCAGGTCGATCCCTGTCAATGTTTCAAGCGCACGGATATTACGGCCTTCACGACCGATAATGCGACCCTTCATTTCTTCATTTGGCAGGGTGACAACAGAAACTGTTGTCTCTGCAACATGGTCTGCGGCACAACGCTGAATAGCAAGTGAGATAATCTCCCGTGCCTTCTTGTCCGCTTCTTCCTTAGCTTGTGCTTCAATCTCTTTAATCAACTGAGCTGTTTCGTGACGAACCTCTTGCTCAACATTAGTCAGAATAATGCTTTTGGCATCCTCCGTAGTGAGTCCAGAGATACGTTCCAATTCAGACACTTGGCTTTTCATCAACCGATCAATTTGAGCTTGGGTTTCATCAATCCGCTTCTCTTTGTTGGCCATTTGTTCTTCTTTGCGTTCAAGAGACTCGTGTTTTCTATCCAGTGACTCTTCTTTTTGCACCAATCGTCGTTCTTGTCTTGCCGTTTCGTTTCGACGATCACGAATGTCTCTTTCAGCGTCGCCTCGAAGTTTATGAATTTCATCCTTAGCTTCCAACACCATTTCTTTCTTTAGTGCTTCAGCTTCCTTTTTGGCGGATTCCATTATTTGTTCAGCCGCGAGTTTAGCGCTAGAAATTTTCGTTTCAGCAATAGATTTCCGGATAAAATATCCGATCAAAGCGCCAAGAAGTAGGCCTCCAACGAGAGAGATGATTCCCCATAAATATGGTGGCATCCTGTTTCACCTCCTCGCAGTTCCCTTATAAATTAGCTTGGGTTTTGTTTTCGGTTTTCAAACCGTTCCATTTAAGAAATGTAGGTTCTTACAATCTCCGGCAATTTAATACCGATTTAACAATGGATTCGCATTCATCGAAAGAATAAAGTAAAAATTGGCGATTTTACTCTGCGAATCATCATCTTATTTTAAGAGATACCAATATTTTAGCTGTATGCTAAGATTCTTGTCAAGTTTTCTCATGATTAGCTTTATGGAAAGTGAGTTTTCGCATTTCATATTGTCGCTAAAGCTGCTCTTCTACATCTCATCGAAATCCGTTTGATTGTCAAGCTCCCATTCTTCTTCTAAAGGGATTCCATCGATAGCTTTAACCGTAATGGACACGACACTAGGAGAAAATCCTCTGCGCAGCAAGAATTCATATAGCTTACGCTTTCTTATAAACGTATCCCCACTCGTCTGCTTCCACTTCTTCTGTGCTGCTTCAAGTGCATATTTGCACTCATCTTCTTCAGCTACTTTGCCAGTGGCGGCAGTTATGAATTGTTGGTCGACTCCTTTTTGCTTAAGCTCAATCTCAACCCACTTGCGACCTTTCTTCTGTAAGGTCATTCGTTCCTGTGCCCATAGCTCAGCGAAATGCTGGTCATCCAAATACTCGCGTTCCAGCAATTCTTGAACAATAATTGTGATCATTGGAGGCTCGTACCCTCTTGAGGTTAGCTTCTGTTCCACTTCTTTAATTGACCGTGCGCGGATACTGATAAAACGGATGGCATCAACATAAGCACGATGCTTTTCATCCTCAAGCATAAGCTTCTCAAGATGGTCTCCTTCTATTATCTCACCTTTCAGAAGCCGATGTTTAACCAATAAATCTTCATGGATAGAGAATGCATACTCGTCATCCAGATAGATATTGTAGCGTACACGACTTCTCTTCTGGCGTTCTACGGCTGTAATCAACCGGGGTTTTTTAGGCTGGTCCACTTCCACGGTCTCCTTTATTTAAAGCAAATTCACTCATTTCATATAATAGGCTGGATACAAGGATAAACGCCTGTCGGCGTCCTTTGGCGTCGTGCGTTTACCGATGCGGAATCA
>JACMJI010000068.1 GCA_014380705.1 Gorillibacterium sp.
ACACGGTAATTAACACGCTAACTGGAAATCCTCCGATAGTCGGGTGGCGCACACAGTAATGGGCCAAGCTGCACAGTATAATGAACACGCTAACTGGAAATCCTCCCGTTACTTAGTTGTGCATACAGTAATGGGTCACGCTAACTGGAAATCCTCCCGGTATTTTTGCTCTTTCCAATCAAATCGAGCCAAATCACCTAAAATAACTGGCGTTTTTCCAGTTAAATTGCGGAATTTGGGGTTTTTCTAAGGAAATAACAGGAGGTTTTCCCGTTAACTGATGAATGGAACTAATGAGCGTTAATTCATTCATATTTCGCAACGGGGCACAATGATGAGCATCTAGTTGGGATGACCTTTTCGTCACATGACACGTTCGTCAGCCTTTTTTTCACAAAATTATAGTCTTTTTTCAGTGAAACTTACTCGCATTTCGGGCTTTAATGATCAAAACGAGTTTGGGTGGGGAAAAGAAGTACGTTCATGGTTACTTAAGCGCGACTCATAATGAATAAAGATGTACCATTACAGTTACTTAAGCGCGACTCATAATGAATAAAGATGTGCCATTACTGGAATTTCACTTTCACTTCATAGGCGTAAACGAAGCGAAATCCAGTAGAAGTAAATTCCATACCAATCAACCCACGTATTCCGGTGGGATTCGAATTCATGAAAAACCATCGAGTAGAAATGTCTACTAAAAATAAACGTTGCACTCAATTAGAGCTTGTGATAATATAGATCAGTGTGTTGCAAAACATGCCCCAACCGCACGAACCGGGTACAAGTGTGTTATACCGATTTATCGGTGTTCGCCACCTTGGATGTAGGCGAGTCTAAGACATGAAGGAGGTGCAACAAATATGTACGCAATTTTTGAAACAGGTGGTAAGCAATACAAAGTTCAAGAGGGCGATGTCCTTGTTATTGAGAGATTGACTGCTGCGGAAGGCGAAGTTGTAACGTTTGACCGTGTTCTCGCGGTTTCCAACGACAACGGTCTGACCATCGGTGCTCCACTCTTAGCAGGTGCTACTGTCTCTGCTAAAGTAGCCAAGCATGACAAAGCTAAGAAAATCGTTATTTTTAAATACAAAGCTAAGAAGAACTATCGTCGTAAGCAAGGTCATCGTCAGCCGTTCACGCAAATCGTGATCGACAAGATCCAGGCTTAATATGATTCGAGTTCTAATCGAACGAAGTAAAGCGGACGGCGCTATCCTCTCGTTCCGGGTTGAAGGACACGCAGATTATGCGGACCCAGGTGAAGATATCGTTTGTGCTGGAGTATCTGCAGTTACGGTAGGAACGATCAATGCGATCGAGAAACTTACCGGAATTGTTCTGAATAGTCAGATGAAGGACGGCTTTCTGCGTTCGAGGATACCAGCAGACCTCCTCCATGTAAAGAGGGAACAAGTCCAGCTGCTGCTTGAATCCATGGTGGTCATGCTGCATAATATCGAAGAGTCCTATGGTGAATTTATAGCAGTACGATTTCAATCAACCGAAGAAGGAGGTAGACTCAAATGTTAAAACTGAATCTTCAGTTGTTCGCATCCAAAAAGGGCGTAGGTTCCACAAAGAATGGTCGTGATAGCCAATCAAAGCGCCTTGGCGCAAAGCGTGCGGACGGCCAAACTGTAAATGCAGGTACCATTCTATTCCGCCAACGTGGCACTAAAATTCACCCAGGCAACAATGTGGGCATCGGTTCCGATGACACGCTGTTCGCTAAAGTGGAAGGCGTTGTAAAGTTTGAACGCTGGGGTCGCGACCGTAAAAAAGTGAGCGTCTACCCTACAGTTGTAGCACCTGTTGCAGCATCCGTAGAAGGCTAATCAATCCTCGGGTTAAACCAACGGCTGTCCTCGGACGAGCCGATTAACCGAGGTCGAATAAAGGATAAGCATTCATAAGCTTATGCTTGATAATCGACGATGGCGAATGCCTCGGCTGCAAAGCCGGGGCATTTTTTCTACTTTCAGAAAGTATAACTAGGCGTATCATTTCTGTGGCCCGCTAAGTCTTGTTCTTGTGGTATACTTTGGGAATGGAATATAGCGATAGTCGTTAACGGGAGAGAGCTCAATATGAGAAAGCAGGGTAGGGTCCGTCTTGCAGCTTTCATATGTTTTGTTAGTGGATTAGGGGTTGCTGTAGCGGCTGAATCCATTGAAATGCGGCTGAGTGCAGTCTGTTTGTCGGCGGTTGCCGCCTATATTCTCCTACGAGAGCAAGTGAAAAAGGATAAACATAAGCATGAAGAGGAACTGCTAAAGATCCTCTCCCTTTACCGTCATGATTGGATGAATCATATTCAGGTTTTGCTGGGCTATATTCGTTTGGGAAAGCCTGAACGAATTGAGGAATATGTGGGTAAAATAAATGCAAAGGTTCATCAGGAAAGTCACATATCGAAAATAGGCGTTCCTGCGCTGGCCGTTTATTATTATACATTTCAGGCAAACCATCGATTGCTTACTCTTGAGTTTGAGATTGAGCAGGAAGTTCGACTTGATCGCTTGCCGGATTTAGGAGTCAATACCTCGACGTTAATTTGTCAAGTAATTGAGCTTTTTGCTTCCCAAGTGACGTCTGACAGTGGACTGCCAAACTTACTTAGCTTAGATTTTGATCAAGAAGAGGACGATATTCTCCTCGATTTTATGTACGAAGGAAGTCTGAAATCAGACTTCAATAAGAAGCTTGACGCGCTGTTCCATCGTTTTGCCAGAATTGGGCTGCGGGTGGAGCGGGAGCAGACGGAAGTTGGCGTGGCAGTTACTGTCCGCGTACCCTTCTAACCAAAATGAGGTGGCAATATGTTTATAGATGTAGCGAAGATTTATGTTAAAGCTGGTGATGGGGGTGACGGACTCGTCGCTTTCCGCAGAGAGAAATACGTTCCTGAAGGTGGTCCTGCCGGAGGTGACGGAGGTAGAGGTGGCTCGATTATTTTCCGTGTAGACGAGGGATTGCGTACGCTGATGGACTTTCGCTATCAGCGCCATTTCAAGGCAGATCGCGGAATTAAGGGTCGCAATAAGAATATGCACGGTGCTAACGCAGATGATATGGTTGTGCGCATCCCACCAGGAACGACGATTATCGATGATGATACTAAGGAAGTTATCGGGGACATGACCAGGCACGGCCAACAGGTTGTTGTTGCCAAAGGTGGAAGAGGCGGAAGAGGCAACACTCGCTTCGTCACGATCTCCAACACCGCTCCTGAAATTGCCGAAAATGGCGAAGAAGGCCAAGAACGCTATATTGTTCTTGAACTTAAAGTTATGGCTGATATCGGTCTTGTTGGTTTCCCAAGCGTTGGCAAGTCCACTCTGCTATCTGTTGTATCAGCAGCGCAGCCCAAAATTGCAGCTTACCCTTTTACTACACTCACGCCTAATCTTGGTGTAGTTGATGTTGGGGATGGACGCAGCTTTGTCATGGCAGATCTACCCGGACTGATCGAAGGTGCACATACCGGCATCGGCCTTGGTCACGAATTTTTGCGACACATTGAGCGGACACGGGTTATTATTCATGTCGTGGATGTATCAGGGACAGAAGGCCGTGATCCCTTTGAAGACTGGGAAAAAATTAACGAGGAACTTAAGCTGTATAGCGTTAAGCTTGAGAATCGTCTACAAATCGTAGCGGCTAACAAAATGGATGTCCCGGAGTCCGAAGAACTGCTTCGCGAGTTCCGTGAGAAGCTAATTGAAGCAGGCAGGGAAGACATCCAGGTATTCCCTATCTCGGCAGCTGCCAATCAAGGGGTTCGCGAGCTGATATTCCGCGCGGCAGACGTTCTTGATTCCATCCCTACTCAAGCTGCAGTAGAGGAAGTTCCTGATAAAGCAGAACGTAAGGTTTACCACCTAGCTAAACAGGATGATGAGAACGACATTACCATTCGCAGAGACAATGAAACGTTCATCGTGGAAAGTCCAAGCATTGAACGGATGCTGAAGCGGATGAACCTAAGCACGCATGACGCTTTGTTGCGCTTCGATCGGATCATGAGACAACGTGGAGTCAATGATGAGCTGCGTAATAAAGGAGCCAAAGATGGACATTTTGTCCGCATTGGTGACTTCGAATTCGAATTTGTCGAGCACGAGTAAGCTTTCCAAGCCCACTTATGGTCGAGTAAATCTTATTGTTAATACGAGTACACAACCCTTCTCGGTGGATATCCATCTACTGAGATAGGGTTTTTTTGTTTTGTAAAAGATTTATCCTTAAGTGATTTATCCTTAAGTGATTTATCCTTAAAAGATTTATCTTTATATGATTTTGGCAGGTTTTATTTTATCACAAGACTGTGGGAATTTGTGGTAACATTACTTTATTAAGGTTTGAGTGGTATACGTGGTTAAGGTTTTAAATGGTATACGTGGTTAAGGTTTGGAAAAAAAGAAACCATTGGCTCCGTATTTCGTTTTAATTATAAATCGTAGAGTTGCAGAGGAGGTGCATACATTGACGACTATGAAATATATAAAACTGATGATGTTAATTCTAGGCTTAGCCCTTTTGAATATTGTTGTTTTGTCCCCTGGTTTGTTAGGAATTGAAATTGGTGGGGACAGCGCTTTGGGGACAGCACTCGGGATAACCTTGTTGTTGATGAGCCTAGTTGTGTTGCTATACGGGAGTTACATCCTACTTTTTAAGCCATCTCTCGCTACCCCAACAAAAGAAATCAGAACACATGATGATTACTTGGATGCTTTGACCTATTACAGCCACAAAAAAGCTCTGGGGGGAGATATTACGCTTGCCGTAGAGCAGTTAAACCGAATAAAGAAGAAGTCAGAGACCTTGTTAAGTGTTCTTAACCAACGATTCGATCCAAATGAGCTTAGCTACAAAAAGTTTCATTCCGTCATTCTTGAGGTTGAAAAATTGTTTTACCTTAATGTAAGGGGGATTCTTAACAGGCTTGGTGTTTTTGACGAATCAGAATTCCAAACGACCACAAATCAAAGGGCTAAACAGTTTTCTCAGGAGCTCATCCAGGAAAAGACGAATATTTACAATGAGTACATGACTTTTGTAAAAGGTTCGCTTGAGGGAAATGAGGAAATTTTGCTAAAGCTGGATAAGTTGCTATTGGAAATATCTCGGTTGGATAGTTTAGAAATAGGAGATATCGAGAATATGCCGTGTATGCAGGAGATTGACTCCTTAATAAAGCAAACCAAATTTTATAGGCAATGAAAGGGTGATTGGGCATGGCTAAGAAAAGTAAGGTTTTCCTGATGCTAGGTGGTATCGCGTTAGTCGTGTTTACCCTTATTTACTTGGGCGTAACTTTGACAGCAAATTTGGGGAAGTCACAGGCGCAGGTAACTACGGAGGACGCAAGCAAACAACTCAACAAGCTATATAAAGGGATTTCAGTAACGACCGAGGAACCCATAAAGGGCCAAATCGACCTTGACCCAGTTGACGTAGGAGAATCTCTGCCTGACATTTCTAAATTTCCGATATCTGTGGCCAATACGAACGAGAACTTTATCGAAATATTCTCATCTACTGAGAAGTCAGGAACCGATGTAAATGGTTGGTTGAATGAAGTAGCAACGGACTTTAACCAGTCCAATATTGAAGTAAATGGGAAGCCTGCTTCTGTTAGAATTCGTAATATAGCTTCGGGTACAGCTACGGACTACATAACATCGGGTAAATACGTGCCAGATGCCTTTACTCCATCAAATGAGTTGTGGGGCGAAATAGTTAAAGCTCATGGGATTAAGACGGAGATGATATCTAAGCGGCTTGCCGGGAATGTTCCGGGTATTGTTATCGCAAAGAAAAAATATGATGAACTGATCGATAAGTACGGGGCCGTTAACATCAAAACAGTGACTGAAGCTATAGCAGCAAACGAGTTTTCGATGGGATATACAGATCCGTTTGCTAGTTCCACGGGTTTAAACTTTCTAGTAACCGCACTTCATACTTTCGATAGCTCGAATTTACTCGGTGAGAAGGCTGTGCAAGGATTTGAGAAATTTCAAGCGAATGTTCCTTTTATCGCATCAACAACGATACAAATGCGTGAAGCAGCCAAATCAGGAATGCTCGATGGATTTGTTTTGGAATATCAAACCTTTATCAATGCATCAGACTTGAAAAGCAGTTATGTTTTCACTCCCTTTGGCGTAAGACATGATAGTCCACTCTATGCCTTAGGCGACTTGCCGCAAGCTAAAACAGATATTGTGAAGAAATTTGCCGAGTTTATTGCCCAGGATAAGTATCAAAAGTTAGCATCAGAGAAGGGCTTTAATAACCTTAATGATTACAAGGCAGAGCTCAGTGCCGTTGATGGAAGTCTTTTATCATCAGCTCAGAAGTTGTGGAAAGAAAAGAAAAATGGAAACAAAGCCATTGCGGCCGTGTTCGTAGCCGATGTGTCGGGTAGTATGAGCGGGGAACCCCTGAATCGCTTAAAAGAATCCTTATTAAAGGGGCAGAAGTATTTAGGGAAAGACAACAGTATCGGCTTTGTTTCTTATTCGAGTAAGGTAACCATTAATTTACCTATTGGAAAATATGATACAAACCAGCAGTCCATGTTTGTTGGTGCAGTAAATAGTCTACAGGCTAATGGCGGCACAGCTACATTTGATGGGATTGTGGTCGCATTGAAAATGCTTCAGGCTGAATTAGCTCTCAACCCGGATGTCAAACCGCTAATTTTTGTTTTAAGCGATGGCGAGACGAACGAGGGATATTCGTTAAAGGACGTTAAGGGGTTGCTTGAATCCTTTAAGGTTCCCATCTATACAGTGGGGTATAACGCTAACATTAAAGCGCTGCAAAGTATTTCGAGCATCAATGAGGCTGCTAGTATTAACGCAGATACAGACGATGTCATCTATAAGATCGGGAACTTATTTAATACTCAAATGTAACTACCGGGGAGGAAGAAAAATGTCATTTTCAATGGAAGTTGCGAGTTCGGAAGAGATTAAGGTAGCGATTGAAGAGCAGGTG
>JACMJI010000069.1 GCA_014380705.1 Gorillibacterium sp.
AAATATGCTTAAAGGTGATGATGGGCATATTTACGGTTTCCCGAATTGGTATACCAATGATTCAGTTCCTACAGGCAATTCTGGCTGGATGATCAATACGAAAGTTCACAAGGAGCTGGGCTCCCCTAAATTAGATACCCTCGCTGATCTGGAAAGCTATCTCCGTCAGGTAAAGGCTAAATACCCCAATATTGTCCCGCTCGAAGTGGGTGCGGGCTTTAACGGAGACGGCGTTATGTTGATGACGCAATTGGTTGATCAACCATGGCAGGTTTGGAGTGGTTTGAGGGCGGTTGTTGACTTTGAAAGTAAAGAAATCAAACCGCTCGTGGCAGATCCTCGTTTCAAAGACTTTATACTATATACGAATAAGTTATTCCGCGATGGCCTAATTACACAAGATGCATTCACACAAACGAGCGATCAGGAAGCTGAAAAAATCAGCAACGGACGTATAGCCGTATTGGCTGGTGCAGATATGCTCAACAGGATCAAATTGAACACTAATTTAATGGCCAAAGAGCCAGGCAATTCATACGAGGCCATCGTCCCGATAACAAAAGACGGCGGAGATCCCTTTGGCGTAAAATTAGCACAATATACAACACTGGGCTGGAACGTAAGCGTTATTACGAAAACGGCGAAGGACCCGGAGAAAATCTTTGCATTCATGGACTGGGCAACAGGTGAAGAAGGTCAACGGTTGTTTACGTACGGGCCGCAGGGATTGTATTGGGATGAAGTTGATGAACAGGGAGTTCCTATCCCGAATGAAAAATTCAATAATACCCCTAAGGATCAACGCGATAAAGATGGTCTGGGCTCCTTAAATAATTGGGCGAATACTCCGGTTTTAGATAACTATTCGAAAACTAGAGAAGAAAAGTACATCAAGGCAGCAGCGGACCCTGCAACACCTGCGTTCAATCGTATGGTTGAAATAAAAAACAAATACACATTAAATGTAAATGAATTTGAATACTTGACTCCACTCCCCGAATCAGAGGAAGGCGTAATCAAGCAAAAGATTGATGATTTGTATAAAGAGGGATTTGCGAAAATGGTTTTTGCCAAATCCGATGATGAAGTGCTCTCTATCCTTACTAAATTGATAAGCGACATGGACAAAGCTGGACAAGAAAAGCTTTTTGATTTCTCTGAAAAGCAATGGAGCAAGAATAGAGAAAAGTTAGGGAAATAATAAGTAGTGAGCACTTGAAGAAGGTATACTATTCATGTATACCTTCTTCGTATTTATTCCTTGAGGTGATCCATATGCTAAAGGTTCTGCTGGTAGATGATGAAAAATTAGATTTAAGCGGTCTTAGGCAACTGATCCCCTGGAATGATCTTGATTTGGAGGTTGTCCATGCTGTAAACAGTGCCTTCGCTGCGTTGGAAATTCTCTCGCAACAGCATATAGATATCTTGATCTCTGACATTCGGATGCCGATTATGACAGGTTTGGAACTGGGAATAAGGGCAAAGGAATTAATCCCCACATTAAAAATTGTCTTCATCAGTGGCTACGAAGATTTTCAATATGCCAAGAAAGCGATTGAAATGGAGGTTAGTGCTTATGTACTTAAACCAGTAGATTATCAAGAACTCATTCAAGTGTTGGTCTCATTGAAGGACACCATAGTTGAAGAGCTAACTCAGAGGCAGTTGATAAACCGCGTAGAGGCTTCTGCGATTTATGTAAAGCAGGAGGTTCTCTTTCAGTGGCTTGAGGGGGCGATTGATTTTGTCGAAGCAGAGAGAGTGATAACCATCCAGCCGGGGTGGAAGTGCATTAGCATTCTTGAAATAGACGATGTGCTCTGGAAGTTGGGTGAGAAGTCGGATTTGGAGCGTGCAGAAATTGTTAGCGATATTATATCTTATTTTGAAAAAGAGATTGAAAAGGGCAAGTGGGGTGAATCTTTTCTAATAGAGAATCATCGCATTGCACTTGTCTCCCCCATGTTTCCCAATGAATTGGAAGGAAAACTGCAGCATTTAGTGGATGCAATTCGAACCTCTGGACCTCTATCCATAACGATTGGCATAGGCAGAATTGCCAACAAATGCGAGGATTTACCAATATCCTATCAGCAAGCCAAGGAAGCAATTTCCCTAAAGATGTTTTTGGGTAAGGACCGGATCATTCATAGCAGCGAACATAAAGTCAGCATGGTTCAAAACGCTCAAGACCTGAATAAGATTCTGGAAGCGATGTTCCAAGCCCTCCCCCACTATGAACTGGTGCATATCGATGACCGTCTAAATGAACTCCTTTCTTTTGCGGCAAGTGTCCAGAATAAACAAATGGTGTATAATCTTGCGGTATTTATCATTTCGAAGCTAGATGCTTTTCTGAAGGATTATCATGAGGATATTCAGTCGTTGCTGGGGCTGGATTTAAAAAACTTAGATATTCTTTTGAAGTTTGAAACCCTTTATGATATTCAATCATGGTTGCGCCGAAGGCTGTTTGAAGCAGCAGAAATATTATATAACAAGAAAATGAAGCCCAATCGAAAGCTGGTCATTGCAATAGAGAAGTATATCGAGGATAATTTAGCTGCTAATGTTTCCTTGAAGGATGTGGCGAGTCAATTCGGCTATTCTCCAAATTATCTCGGTAAGGTATTTAAAGACGATAGCGGATTGACGTTTAGTGATTACATGACTCAGAAAAGATTACAACGCGCCAAAGAACTAATGCAGAACCCGACAATGAAAATTTATGAGATTGCGGATTTGGTAGGTTATAATAATCGGACCTTCTTTAATCGCCAATTCAAGGATATGTTCGGGCTCTCTCCGAGCGATTACCGCAGACAAAGCTAGGGGGGGACGCGATGAAACATAGCTTTGGACGGAAGCTAATTGTTTCAAACTTGCTGCTTTTACTTATTCCGGTCATTATTATAGGACTTTTTGCTTACAATATCTCGTTGTCTTCCATTAAGGAGAGTACAAATTTAAATATCCGCGGAACCTTGCAACAAATGAAGGACAATATTAGCTACAAAATGTACGATGTTGAACGGATTTCAGAGGAACTTTATCAGGACCAGGACTTTCAACAGACCATACGCGTGCTAGATGATAAATATACAACCTATGATGTAACGAGAAAGAAAATATACCCATTGATGGACAATCTCATAAGGAAGCCAACCAGTGTGATTCGTCTTTCCATTTACTTGCACAACGACAAAATTTCGGAGCGGTATTATTCCGATGTTCCAGGTGTGGATCGGATCGGAATGACACCCATTTTTGATATTTATCATATGAGCAAGCTTGTCGATATGGATTGGTATACACAACCTAATTTTCCGACTCGAAAAGCGACATGGCTTCAGGTAGGGGATGATGAGGAATTCGCTAATTTATCGATGTTGAGACCATTGATCGATTTTAAAACCGGGAAAGAGTATGGGTTTTTAAGGATCAATGTAAAAGTGAGCGAGCTGCTCAGTTCGGTAGATCCAACTAAAATCGGAGCGGGGACGTCACTCCTGGTTTTTGATCATAACGATAAGGTACTCTTTTCAAGTTCAGTTCAAGATCAGAGTGAAAATAAGTATAAGTTTCTGATTCTAGAAGAGTCGCTAGGTGAGAGTGGTTGGCGGCTAGTTGCCCAAATCCCTTATCACGAGATGAATAAAAAATTGATTCAGGTTCGTTATCTTGTTATTTTTGTATGTGTTGTAAGTTTTCTGGTCATGGCTCTACTTGGTTATTTCATTTCCCGCTATTTTTCTCGTCGGGTAGGCAAAATTGTCGCTTCGCTCAATGCCTTCAAAGAGGGAGATTATCGTAAGAGAATGATATTTCGAGGTGACGACGAGTTTACAGAAATCGCCAGCGCCTTCAATCGAATGGCTGAGAATATAGATGAGCTCATCCATGAGGTCTATATTAAAAGTCTGGAAGTTAATGAGAGCAAGCTGCAGAAAAAGGAAGCGGAGTTCCAGGCACTCGTTGCCCAGATTAATCCTCATTTTCTCTATAATACCCTGTCTTCGATTAATACCCTGTCGCACCTGGGACAACAAGATAAAATACAACAAATGGTTAACTCACTCTCTAGGTTTTACCGCTTGACCTTAAACAAAGGGCAATTCATTATTTCGATTAAGGAAGAAATTGAGCAGGTCAAGGCATACATTGAGATTCAAGAAATTAAATTTGAAGAACGTCTGCAAGTCAGTTATGACATTGATCCTGAGGCTTTGGAATATGACACAGTGAAGCTCATATTACAGCCCTTCGTGGAAAACGTTCTAGAGCATGCCTTGTATGGGGAAACGATTCACATTAGAATCATGGTTCGCAAGGTACAATCCACAATTGAGTTTAGGATTATCGATAATGGCGTTGGAATTTCAAGTGATGTCATTACTCAGATATTTGATGAGCTTATTGATGTCCGTATCGGGTTCGGAATTCATAATGTGGATCAGAGGATAAAGCTTCAGTTTGGCAAACAATACGGAGTTAGAATATTCAGCAAGCCAGGTATTGGTACAACCGTTCAAGTTGTGATTCCCGCGTATAAGAAAAATGGTGTTTAATCTAGCTAGCTGCTAGTTAACGATTACCAGAAGCGAAAAAGATTAACCGCACTGACGGTAGTAAAGCTGAATGAGTAAATGCCTCAAGAAATTAGCTTAAATATAAAAGATCGCATCCCTTAAGCCATACTGGCTAAGTGGAATGCGATCTTTTTCATTCTATCAGAATTTATAAATATTAGGTAAGGTTCATTCTGATACCGCATCGGTAAA
>JACMJI010000070.1 GCA_014380705.1 Gorillibacterium sp.
ATCGTGGGGGAATGAACCGCGGTAAAAAGGACTGGATGATGGACCTGTTTCGTGGACGGGCACAGATCCTTATCGCAACCGAAGCGGGCGGGGAGGGAATTAACCTCCAGTTCTGTCACCATATGATCAACTTCGATCTTCCCTGGAATCCGATGCGGCTGGAGCAGCGAATTGGACGTATTCACCGACTTGGGCAAACCCATGATGTCAACATTTATAACCTATCCACCATCGGCACCATTGAAGAACATATTCTCAGTCTTCTTCATGAAAAAATAAATATGTTCGAGCTCGTCATCGGGGGACTGGATCATATTTTGGAGCAAAAGGTATCCTTGGAGAACGACTTAATGAAGCTCGTATTAGAGTCCGACAGCGATGAAGAGCTTCGGGCACAATTTAACAAACTGGGGGATTCCCTGTTAACTGCTGCAACGAATCGCATCACCGATTCTGACCAAGTGCTGCCTACTGCACAGCCGAGTGTATCCCCGGGCTCCGGAAGCCGGCGCAAGCGAACGAAAGAGATGAACACCGGATTTTTACCACAGACAGGTGTGGTTGCTAGTCACGAAAGCGAAGGGATTACCGGGACATCAGAGATTTTAGGGACAATAGACATCATAACAACAACAGGAGTGTGACCATGAATTCCAAACACATTGAGCGTTATCTCATGCGTTTTCTGGAAGTGATGGATTGCTCCGTCATTGAAAAAACCCCCTCCTCCGTTCTCGTTAAGCTTTCACCCGAAGCCGACAAGGAGCTAACCGGGCGATCTTATTATTGGGGCTTTGTTGAACGGACAGGCGTACCTGCCGAGACGATAACAATGCGATTTATTTTTGACCCTGCGGCTGAACTAGACCCGCTGGATGTTGCAAGAATGAGTTCAAGTGGATTCGCACCCATGGCTGCACCTCCCGGTTCCGTACCCGTTGGGTCGCCAGCATCGGTGATCTCTGCCACATTCGCGCCACCAACCGGAGCGCCACTCCGTCCGCCACCTCAGGCTGTTCCAGCAAGAACAGGCGTGTCGGGAACCCCTGGATTGCCAGGAGTAGGGGCTGGCGGAGCTATAGGAACATCGGGTGTACCGGGAACTGGCGGAGCTATAGGAACATCGGGTGTACCGGGAACTGGCGGAGCTATAGGAACATCGGTTGTGCCGGGAACTGGCGGAGCTATAGGAACATCGGGTGTGCCAGGGGCTGCCGCTTCTGCGGGTACATCCGAAACGACTGATACAGCGCCAGCCGTCCCGGACACCATTCTCGGGCGTTACTTTGGCGTAACACTGCCAAGTCCAATCGGCCGCATACCCACGGACACGTTAACCTTTGGCAGTCGCCGCCTGGAACAGATTTTCCAGATTGCTAAACGGCGTGGCGCCTGTGTTCGTCTGTTTGAGGAAAGGAAAAAATCCACCTCTCCTTTGTCCACCCCGTACTCTACTTGGTTTTGCATTAATTATAAGGTAGAGCTTGTTAGTGATATGAAGCGTGAGGAGCTCCATTCACTAGGGATTCATATGGGCACAGGACAAATTGAGCACAACTTCTGGAATAAGATAAAGAAGCGCAAGCTGGATTCCCGTCTTCCTCCAGGGGTCTTCTTAACATCTAATAAGATTACGCTAAATCGAGCCACGACACTTTTGGAAGCCTATTTGGAGAAAAAGCTAAAAACCTATGATCACAAATGGGCAACGGATGCTCATCTGCGACTTGTGGATGAATTACAGCGCATCGATGGCTTTTATGGAAGCTTAATTGAGGATTTGCAAACCTTTTTAGATAACGAAACGGTCACTCGACAGCCTGAAGCGGATCAATCGGCACAATCGCGTCAGGATGGAGCCAGGCTGGAGTATAAGATGCGGCGGGAGGAAGCGGAGTGGCAGTATAAACCTCGTATTCGGGTAAGCGCCGTGAACTGCGGTCTTTTTCACCTGAGTGGAGATGAAGCTCCCCTAGGCGACGAAACCCGCTAATCCCCAACATAATAACGGAGGAAAATTGGTCTATCCTCCTTCAGGAAGAAACAAACTTCTCCTGGTATAACTTGTACAATAATTGCATAGACAAAATTGAACAAGGATTGGTGGTGGAAAATGCATTTCTATATCAAGCAATGTTGCGTTGCTGCCCTATTCATGGCTAGTTTTATTATCGCTTCACCTGGGAACGCTGCCGCTCCCGGACCCCATACGATGACTTTAACTAGCGGAATGGGCATCTCCCATGCTTTTTCCGTTCCTAAGACCGTCCCAAGCATGCTCCCTATTTCATCGATCACACCGGTAAGCTCAACCCCAATAATAGTGGCTACCCCGATGACATCTCCAGAGGAGAAGCCCATCGTCCAGGACGGGACTAAACAAGGGTCCAGCACGGAACTGGATAATAAAATCAAAGGTTGGATCAAAGTGCTTTCTGCTGAACCTGGGTTTGCTGCCTGGAAAAAGTCCAGTTATGTGACATCTCCGCTTGGACCTGGAACACACGCCTGGTTAATTACCCTCCAAGATGGGGACAAAGAAACGGGCTATATGATTGTTTCATCTGACCCCGAAGGAAAGATCGAGTTAACGGAATATGGACCTGGATCAAGCCCCCTTTTTAGCTTAGCAACGCTGCGCGATTCCTTATCGCAGCGCGGACTTCTATCTAAGATTCCTAAATATGATACTGCGGCAATACGATATTACCTTGGACCATTAGAAGCCTTTTGGCTAATTGAGATCGCCAATAAGCCTTATTATTTTGATGCCAAATCAGGTGAGGCACTGCCCGATCTAACCAAGCTTATGCCTGTTCAGACGCAGTCCTTGGTAGATTCACCGACAATAATAAACCCAGTACCTGTCGAACAGCCGGGGAAGCTTGTTAACGCAACGGACCGGGTAACGGATCAACTGCTTACAGAAGTCTTTGATCCTTACGATAATGCGGGGTGGATTATAGATAAACCTATCCTTATGACCGATGCTTCCACGCTGACTAATCTGCTGCGAATAGACAAAAAAGTAACTTACACAATCAAACTGTATGCTCAGAAAGCTTTATTCCCTTTCGCAGTTCGCGGCACTCATCATTGGCTAAGAGGCAGCAGTTATTTTGCAGTAGAGCAGGCAGGACCGCGTTATGTTCCCTTTAACCGAGCGAGGGCAGGTCATTTCTACGCTTCTCCTTGAGACAAACAAACCGCCCAACACTCTGATTGATCAGAATGCAGGCGGTTATTTAGACCGTCTTGAAACTTGCCCGTTCTAAGCTTCGTATATTTGGTATGGAGCGAATGATATGTCACGTTTGATTCACATGCGCAACCGATTAAACGATATATTCCACAAGATAGCCGATTGGATGATAAGAGGACTTTGACGTCTCAATCTGCCTATACGATGTATGGGTCGTTCTTGGTATTTAAAAATAACCGCCCGGCATTCTGGTTGATCAGAATGTAGGCGGTTATTTTTTGCGATTTGTGAATAGAATGCGCAAGGATGCAGGCAACAGCCCAAACCACCTGGAACTCCAGTGCTCTCGATATAACTTCTCGGCAATCCGGTTTTGTTTCCGTTGTTCCTTTGGCGTATCAATGTAGGTCACAACCTTTGCAGTCAATTGCTGGAGAATTTCATCGCGTTTGGACGCCATATTTTAACACTCCCACTACAATGTAATGTTTTCTCTTTGTTCTCGCTCCTGACAAACAAGCGTTCCTCCAAGCGAAAATCTCACCTTATCCAATATAGTATGTCCCTTTTGGTCATTTATAAACGAAGCGGGTGAGCGAAGAAACCAAGCCAAATAAGAATAAACGCCTATTGGCGTCCTGTAGGGCCGTGCGTTTACCGATGCGGAATCAGAATGAACCTTTAATTTTTTATACTTTCAGATAGAATAAAAAAACCTCTAAGCCACTTTCGTTAGCAATGAGGTTTATGACTTATAGATTAGTTAGACTTCCATTATTCTCATGATTTAATTCCGCCGGGAGCCTAGCCGCCATCCGACGATTTCACACAGCTAAACCATGGATGGTTTTCTGTCTTCTACATTTCCACTGATGACTTCAACTAATTTGAGACGCTTTCCCTCTATAAGAGGTCCAGCATAAACTTTAGGTATGGCTTCACGGAGATAATGTCCTACATGCTTCATGCCACGTTCCGGTTGTTTATCACAATTTACAATATCAACCTTACCGGATGATCCGTGAATTTTGGTAGCTGTCAGCTTCTTGTTGCTTTTCATTGCGAATCCCCTCCGACTAAAAGGTTTATGGTAGTCAGCAATTCTGCATTCAATTCGACAACACCTAATTGTTCTTCCCCAGACAGGACAGCAGTTCCCGTTAAATATACAGAAAGTACGTGTTCATTTCCTAAAGGATAGCACAGCAGGCTCATGGTTTCAAGATGTTGAACATGCGTGAATTTCCATCTTCCCCCTTGCTGGACCTCGATCACTATAGGGGTTTCCTGTCCCAAATTTCTGGCGAATGGAAAAAACTTCCCCTCATCCATATTACCCGAAACATAGGCCA
>JACMJI010000071.1 GCA_014380705.1 Gorillibacterium sp.
TATTCAGCTTCAGAGTTTGACAAAGACGCTGTCTCCTGCCGACGGGTATACCAATGGACTAGCTGCTCTCCGATCCGAACCACGACTCCGGTCGTTCCTCGTGCCTCTTCTCCCGGAAAGGATGCATCCGTCTGAATTTCAACCTCAAGCGATTGGGGCTTTTGTATTCGAAGTCCAATGGATTTTGTTGCCCATAAATATTCCAATACACGCACTGCAGCTATGAAATTGGTATAGCTTGGTGATTCAACTCTTCTCCCAAGGAGATTGACAGCTACGGCAATATCTGGCCTTGTTCCCCTTGCAATAAATAATAGGCTCCCAAGGAGTTCCCTGTATTTGGTTTTATCTGCTGGGGCATCATCTGAATGTGCTTCGTAATCTGTCAGGTCGTGAGATAGTGACATCTTTTTCTGAATCCTGCCAAAATGCTGTACTGTGCGCTCTATCAACCGTTCTTGAGTAAACATAACCTGTGTATTTGTTATCACCATTTCCATTCCAAGCAATCCCTTCCCATTTCGCAATTCCAACTCAACGTGTCTTTCAAGAGACTGTTCCAGCTCATCTAATATACTCTCTGATGCAGCAAATGCTCCAATATCATCGACATGTTCAGGTAAAATTATATTATTTCCGATAAAGCATCCTTCATCAGAGATGCATTGTGCCATCCCGGCTTCGCTAAGCAACTTCTTTGAGAGCTGATTCCATTCGTATCCGGCCTGTTTTAAACCGTATAGGGCCTTGTGGAGCTTCCAAAACTCAATGTTTCCATGCTCGTCAATATCAGTAACATAGATATTATGCCGAAGATCCGCCTGTAGGTACGCTCCGACAACATCCCACTGTCTAAACCTCCATCCCTTTGCCATCATAGCTACAAACATCACCCGCCAGGTCTCCAATCTGGCCATCTGAGCATACGTTTCGTCGTAATTTACTCCTTTTTCTTGGGTAAACCCTCGTCCAACCTTTCGCGCCTTGAACTTTTCAATTGTTCCATCCATCTTTCTCTTTATTACATATACCCATTTCGTATCAACAGGTTTAATTCCGTCCGGCATTTGCTCAATTTTAGAGTATACTCCATATTTTAGTAGCTGATCCCGTTCCTTCCGACGAGCTTCTGCCCACTCTTTTGCATGCTGACCGGTCCGCGCTTGCTCCTCCGTCGGATGATCTTCGTCTTGCCCGACCACCATTATTTCCTCGCTATTATCATTATCTTGTGAGCCTTTTAAACTCGTCTGTGATCTTAGTCCTTCCCTTCTTCCAGCTATTGCCATCCATTCCTCTGGTGTCTTGTAATGTCTCTTTTTCGAATACGTGGTGCTGGGTTGTGAATTCTTTTCGAAAGGCGTACCCAAAGCAGCATTGTTCATGGGGTTTTCTGGAGGTGGTTGTTCATCAACGGTAAAATTGTCTCCGGGTAGCATAAACTCATCTCCATCGTCATCATCATTTTTGTCATCTGGGTATGGTAACCCAGGGTTCTTTGCCAGCTTTCGGTTGCCATTCGTATCAATAGTCCAGTATACACCATAGGTATTAGTGTAGTTGACAATCCGAGCTTTAAAGGCTCGTGGCTGCATTTTTCCTTTCGCAGTATAGTCATGCACCCATACCCATTCGCCGTATTTACGTAGGTTCTGTCGCTCTCGCAGAGGATCACGTTTCAATAAACCTTCGATTGGAGCTTTCCCTGTAGTCTTGTGGGGTAATCGATTCTTCGTATAGGTTGCCCACTGGGTTGCATCACTCCATGTACTACGTGGCATGTTTGATCCAAATGTAGCGGTCCTTGCCATCGTCATTATTGCACGATTCACACGTTCAACAAAGGGATTTGTATCGCTTTGATATGGAACTGTTTCTTTAGTCAGTATACCTCGCTGTCTTAGTTCTCCCTGTGTTTCAGCATTTTGAAATTCACCGCCCCAGTCTGCTTGAATCTGTTGAACCTTTTCTCCTGTCAACCTTTCAAGAGAACTAATGGTTTCTAACAGACGGACACCAGCATCACTCTTTCGTTTAAGTGGAATAGCAAGATTATATCGGCTATGTTCATCGATTATCACCAGTAGATATTTATAGCCTCTTGACTCAGGCGTAATTGGCCCTATTAAATCAGCATGTACTCTCTCGAGGATTTTTGTTGTTCGTGGTCCTTTATGCCATTGTTTCCTCGCTGCAGGCTTAGTGCTTTTCCCTTTTTCGCAGGCCTCGCAGTACAATTGTTCTCTCTTTATACCGGCTAGTTCAGGAAGAGTGTAGAGGCGATCAAATCCCAGATGTCCATATTTCTCATGCAGTACTCTTGCTGTCTCTTTAAGGGAGTTTGTTGCTGCAATGTTTGCATTATCGGGAATAATCCAAAGTTTTCCATTCTTCTTGAGTACATTATAAATCGTTTTTCCTTTAATGGAGATTGTTGTAGGTTCGTCATCCTCTGCATGTAATGTATATCCGCCGTGCTTCCTTGCACTAATTAAATTACTGTATGTAGGGTTATAGAGGACGTTAGTGAGCTTAATTCGTCTTCCACTGTGTTTAAATTCAATAATGCCTTTCCTGGGGCTGATTGTAATCGATCCGTCATGGCCTTTGACTGCCGTCTCCACTTCTTCTATCTCGGTCAGCAGATCTAACTGCCCTGTGGTATGATCCGAGGCCCCGGTATCCCACTCAAACTAGGAAGTATTTGTTGTACTGTGAATATCGGCTGATTGGACGGTGTTTTGGTAAACTACGGCTTCAGAGTCGCTAGTTTCGCATTTATCTTTTTCGACTTTCTTTGTTTCTTGTTTCGTTTCATTTGTCTCCCGCTTTTTGGTGTAGCATTCGTTTTCTGTGTGGCCAATACCTCGCCAGCCTTTAGATTTGCAATAGTCACATTGCTTTGCAAAATCTCGCTTCCGCTGCTCAGCTTTTAAAATGACCGGCTCGCTACTTGGACCTTCGTCTTTCTTCCCTTTATTCCCTCCCCTGTTTCCACGCTGTCGAGCAGGGATATAAAGTTTTAATTGGTTAACTATATCCCCGTATGAGTATGTTGCATTTGTTCTTAGATTCTCAACCGTGGAATTGTAAAATGGAGGTAAACTAAGGAGTAGGAATTCGGATTTGGCGGCTTCTGTCTCGCTAAGCCCTTTTAGATGTTTGGCGAAATCTAGTAAGTTATCTGGAAATGCTGAATTACTAACTGTTGCTCTCATAAAGCTCCATCGTTTCTCAAACTCTGTTATATGCTCGTCAATCGAAGCTGTCCGATCATCATACACATGCTTGATAACATTTGCTAGTACAACCCCAATATGGGTAACAGTTTTCCCCTCATAGTTATTCTTGAGAATATTGAATGCGGAATGAGCCAGTTCTTCAAGTTCGATCTTCGTGTATGGCTCATTTTCACAATTGTTTGTCATAACCAACAGAGCAAAGTCATTTGCTTTCTCCCATTCTCGTTTCGTAATCGATATCCGGGGTTCTGCTGATTTGCCTTTATCGTCATCAGAAATGGTATCAGCTGCTGCGGCAGGCTGCTTCAATGTACCATCTACGACATCCCAAATGGTATATTCGGACTTTCCCAAGTCGTACTGTCGTAAGTATCGGCGGAGGGTGAG
The DNA here is from genome assembly GCA_014380705.1 of Gorillibacterium sp. The sequence goes on from JACMJI010000071.1 coordinate 3,630, forward strand.
CTTCCAAGCGGCGTAATTTTCTTGCCCAGACAGCTTGTGTGCGAATTTAGGAGTCGTCCTTTCTCTGGCTTCGGCCATTGTGTTGTGGTTTTCGATGAATCTCTCTGGCTCTCAGGAGGCTCGCGGATTCAGAGTGGCGCCGGGCTCATAACCCGTAAGCAATTAGCGGAAAAGTGATTTGGTATTTATTTGTCGTTTTAACTATCTGACAAGTTCTATATCACAGAAGAAAAGAAAACCTTTACAGTTGGAGATAAAGCCTCTTTATATAGGCATCACCAGTACCAAGCCAAGTTTACCCGCCCAGGCGAGAAGTATGCCCACTTACACCCTCCCCTGCTGCGAGCCTCTTTGCTTCCACAATCCCAATCATATCCATCCATTTCTTTAAGCATGGCGTTGACATCAATTTGGTCATAAGGTCTGCCATGTTCTCTTTTCCCGGTATTCCTGTTACTTTCAGGTGACCTAGATTAACCTGATCTCGAATGTAGTGGTACTTAATGTCGAGGTGTCGAGTACGTTTTCGGTAACTTGTGTTTTGACATAGTTTTTGGGTTGCATCGTTGTCGGTTCGAAGGCTTATTGCTTGCCCCTTAGCTCGCAATTTTGTTTCTTCAAGAACTTGCCTTAACCAGCTAGCATCTTTTGCTCCTTCTGCTGCAGCAATATATTCAGCTTCAGAGTTTGACAAAGACGCTGTCTCCTGCCGACGGGTATACCAATGGACTAGCTGCTCTCCGATCCGAACCACGACTCCGGTCGTTCCTCGTGCCTCTTCTCCCGGAAAGGATGCATCCGTCTGAATTTCA
>JACMJI010000072.1 GCA_014380705.1 Gorillibacterium sp.
CCAGCGCAGCTAGCGCTGCTGCAATTAGCGGCAACGCCGCTCGGATCGCTGGACGCATTGCGGTCCAGCCCGTAGCGCCAGCTGCGCCTGCAGAGCCGCCAGCGCCTGCAGAGCCGACGCTGGTTGACCTCGTGCGCCAGCAGCACACGGTCATCGTCGAGCTGGACCCGCCGCGGGACTTGTCCATCGATCGTTTCATGGCTGCCGCCGCACTGCTTAAGGAAGCAGGCGTCGATGCCTTGACGATGGCGGACAATTCACTGGCGATGACGCGAATCAGCAACCTGCCGATGGGGCATCTGGTGCAGGAGAAGCTCGGTCTTCGCCCTCTCCTGCATGTAGCCTGTCGGGACCGCAACGCGATTGGCACACAATCGCATCTAATGGGTATGAATGCGATTGGCATTAATCATGTTCTTGCGATCACCGGAGACCCTGCTCGTGTCGGAGATTTACCCGATGCCAGCTCGGTTTTTGATATGAACGCGTTCGACCTGATTCGAATGACAAAGCAGCTTAATGAGGGGATTGCTTTTTCCGGTAAACTGCTTAAACAAAGGGCGAATTTTGTCATTGGGGCAGCATTAGACCCAAATGTTAAATATATCGAGAAGGCTGTTCAGCGGATGGAGAAAAAAATTGAGGCAGGCGCTCATTATTTTATGACCCAACCTGTATACGACATCGAAAAAATAGAAAAGCTGTATGAAGCTACTAAACATTTAGATGTTCCTATTTTCTTAGGGATCATGCCGCTCATGAGTGGTCGTAATGCCGAGTTCATGCATAATGAGGTTCCAGGAATTCGCATATCGGATGAGGTACGGAGACGGATGGCGGGTTTGAATGGTGAGGATGGGCGTCAAGCGGGTGTTGGCATTGCCAAAGAGCTTGTCGATGCAGCGATTTCTCGGTTTAAAGGGATCTATCTGATGACACCTATGCTTTTTGCTGGCATGACAGCAGAACTGACAAGATATATAAAAGAGAAGACAGGACAATAGAATGATCGTAACCAAGGATATTTGCCTGTAAGCGGCCTGTAGGGCCATGCGTTTACCGCTGGGGAATCAGAATGAACCTTTGGATAAAAATATACATTCTGGGATAAGAACAAAGCGAAAGTCTTCGAGGATAGCATTTTATCAAGAATAAGCCTTGCGATAACCCTCGCGTTCATCTAAAATAGAGTATCGGATGTGTTGAAATGATTCGTAGTATGACGGGTTTTGGACAGGCGCGAAGGCATGGGGAAGGTTATTCTGTTCAGGTGGAGATCAAGACGATCAATCATCGGTACAATGAAATTTCTCTTCGCTTACCTCGGGAATATGCAGCAATGGAAGATTCTCTGAAGCAGGATGTACGTCGTCATGTCAAAAGAGGGCGGACTGATGCTTTCGTCACCGTGGAACGAGATTCAGGATTAGGAGCAGGATTTCGTGTAGATTGGTCGATGGTTGAACGGTATATGACGATTGCCAAGGAGATCGGGACGCGATATGGGCTCGAATCAGGTTTATCTGTCAAGGATATACTCAGCGTTCCTGAGCTCATTGTTGCGGCAGAAACCGAGAAGTTGTCCGGGGAAGATTTAGAACGGGACATTCTTCTATGTTTTAGTGAAGCTTTGCAAACATTGGTTGGCATGCGTGAGGCGGAAGGTCATCACCTTCGTACGGATCTGGAAGAACGGTTAAACGTGCTAAGAGGTGATCACGCACTCCTCGGTACCCTTGCCCCAGCCGCAGTTGATGAATATCGAGAGAAGCTTGGCTTGCGTATGCGAGAGATTCTTGGCAGTATTCCTGCCGATGAACAGCGGCTTGCTATGGAGTCTGCCTTGTTTGCTGAAAGGATAAGTGTCGATGAGGAGTTAACTCGCCTTGACAGCCACTTCGATCAATTTCTTAACCTGCTAGGTGGAGATGAGCCGGCTGGACGAAAGCTCGATTTTCTCATTCAGGAGATGAACCGGGAGGTTAATACGGTCGGCTCCAAAGCAAACCATGCTCGTATGGCAGGTATCGTTGTAGAAATGAAAGCAGAGCTTGAAAAAGTCCGTGAGCAAGTGCAAAATATCGAGTGACGGTTAGCTTCCCACGTCAACCGGGTGTAGGGCTTCGGGGGCAAACCTTCTTGGGAGGTACCAAATGGCTATCAAACTTATCAATATCGGTTTCGGCAATATCGTTTCCGCAAACCGCATCATCTCGATCGTTAGTCCGGAATCGGCTCCGATCAAAAGGATTATTCAAGAAGCGCGGGATCGACACATGCTGATTGACGCGACGTACGGAAGACGTACGCGTGCCGTTATTATTACCGACAGTGATCATGTTATTTTATCCGCTGTTCAGCCAGAAACCGTCGCTCACCGACTCTCAAACAAGGACGATGACAATGACGAATAAGCAGGAACTTACACAAGGCAGACAACGTGGCATTCTCATTGTATTATCGGGTCCATCTGGCGTTGGCAAAGGAACGGTTTGTGCAGCTTTGCGTAGTTGTACAACGGATCTTGTTTATTCCGTTTCGGCAACGACAAGAACACCACGCCAAGGCGATCAGGATGGCGTCACTTATTTCTTTCGGACCAAGGAACAATTTCTCTCGATGGTCGAACAAGATGAGCTTTTAGAGTGGGCCGAGTATGTGGGTAATTATTACGGGACTCCTAAGGAATTTGTTAACCAAACCCTAGAAGAGGGTAAGGATATCATCCTCGAAATTGATGTCCAAGGCGCTCTGAAGGTAAAGCAGAAGTTTCCCGAGGGTGTATTTATATTCCTGCTTCCTCCGTCCCTGGATGAACTGGAGAATCGAATTGTCGGTCGGGGAACAGATTCAGAAACCGCGATTCAGAACCGAATGATGGCAGCTCGTGATGAGCTAGCTCTGGTACAGCATTATGATTATGCCATTGTTAATGACCGGGTGGATTTGGCCTGTAGTCGGATTCAGTCGATTCTGACGGCAGAACATTGCAAACGGGAACGAATTATGCCTGCTATAACAAAATGGATGGAAGAGGTGCGTTAAATGTTATATCCTTCAATTGATAAGCTCCTGGAGAAAACAGACAGCAAGTACTCTTTAGTGGTCGCTGCTTCAAAGAGAGCTCGGATGCTTCGTGAAGGCACAGAAGCCCTCATCATCAACCCGAAATCGCACAAAGCAGTCGGTGTAGCACTTGAAGAACTGTATGGCGATATCATTAAGTATGAGAAAGTGGAAAGTACAGAGTTAATCAAAAAGGGCCAACGTTAATATCCCTGGCTTCCATTTTTGAAGGTGACTTTTTGTAAGACCAACTTATTTGTTAAGGACAAAACCCTGATTATATGAGGGTTTTCTTTCTTTTTAATGCTGCTATTTAC
>JACMJI010000073.1 GCA_014380705.1 Gorillibacterium sp.
CAGCGGGGCCTCCGCGCCTTTGTTTAGATAGCTCTGCGTACCAACCGTAGCAAGTGCCGTAAGGAAATACAGCAAGCCTACAATGATCGCAGCAATTGTCACGCCTTTAATGGCTGCCTTTTGCGGGTCGATAAATTCCTCCGATAGATGGGAAACCGCCTCCCAGCCAATAAAACACCAGAAGAGCAGTGCCGCAGCTTTGCCTACACTACCCCATCCGTGTGGCATAAACGGAGTGAAATGCGCGAATTGGATATGAGGAAGCGCTCCGACAATAGCGAGCAATAGAACGGAGACAATGGCGATCACAACGGCGACCTGCACCCGACCGACTACCTTCATTCCAATGAGGTTAATCAGCAGTCCAATGACAAGCATGAGTATAGCGAAGATAACTCTTGCGCCTTCCCCCATACCTAAAGCTGCAGTTAAGTAACCAGCCCCCGTTAGTGCGACAATCGGTCCGCCAATGGGTACGGACATAAGGAAGAACCAACCGATGAGCGAGCCTGTTCTCGGTCCAAATGCCAACGTAACGAAGTGCGAAACCCCACCCGCGTTTGGATATCGAGCCGATAATAGCCCCATGGAGAGAGCCATAGGTAGAACAAGCAGCGTCATAAGACCCCAAGCCAGCAGAGAGGCGGGTCCAGCTATTTGTGCTGCCAGCCCAGGAACAATCAGTACCCCTGATCCCAGTACCGCACCAATATATAAAGAAATGGCCTGAGGCATGCCGATCGTGCTTTTTAAAACATTGCTTTTATCCATTATCCGGCACCTTCCCTCTTGCCTTTTTTGTTATGGTACCAGATAATGGCGCTATCAGGAAAACGGAAGTTACTGATGGAATGAATCGTTTATTTCGATGGGACGGAGATGGCACAATGGATTTACGTCATTTGGTAACTTTTCTTGCGGTTGTTGAGACCGGGAGCTTTACGCGTGCCGCTGAAAAACTCGGGTATGCCCAATCCAGCATAACAGCTCAGATCCAATCGCTTGAGGTCGAGCTTGAAGCCCCTTTATTCGATCGGTTAGGCAAAAAAATTCTGCTTACAGAAACCGGTCAGCAGCTGTTCCCTTACGCCCAGGAGATTACTACGTTACATAATACCGCCAAGGAAGCGATCCTTACTGGCACCTCGCATAGCGCTAGACTTTTATCCATCGGAGCTCCCGAATCTCTAGCCGCTTTTCGCCTTCCTGCCATAATCCGTGAATTTAAGCGTAAATATCCAGAACTCAAAATCATCTTAAAGCCCGGTCTATGCTGGGAAATGTCACAGTCGATCCGCTCCGGAGATCTTGACCTAGCTTTCGTGCTGCAGCCGGAGAACAAAGAAGAGGATCTTCATCAAGAGCATCTGGTTGAGGAAGAAATGGCACTCATTGCACCGCCTGGACATCGACTTGCCTCCTACACATCTGTATTGCCTCTGCACTTAAAGGATGAAGTTATCTTGAGCACAGAACCAGGCTGTACCTATCGTGCCTTATTTGAGCAGAACCTGAAAAATCACGGAATTTACCCGAATCCTGAGCTAGAATTTTGGAGCATTGAAGCGATTAAGCAATGTGTTATGTCCGGTCTTGGTATTTCCTTGATCCCGCTTGTCACTGTGAAGAATGAGGTGCGGGAAGGTAAGCTTGTACGGCTGGCATGGGATGATAAGGATGAGCGTCTGCATACCCAAATCATTTACCACAAGAAAAAATGGCTCTCACCGCAGGTTCTCGATTTGCTGACGATTGTCCGGAAGCATGCAGAAGAGTGGCGAAATCAACAAGGATAAGGCGGCAAGGAATAGCCTAATAAAAAGCCCAGGGGAGTGCGTAATGGCACTCTTCCTGGGCTTTTTACTATACACATGATTAAATGCGGTGGTATTCTAACGCTTCCCTGAATCAAAAGGTTCTCCCGACGCCTTAGGCGCTTGGGAAGATTTCGAGAATAGAACCAAAGCAATCAAGGTGACCACGTAGGGGAAAACCTTCAGTAGAAATGGTGGAAATACGGCAAGGGATGGCACAACCTGCGAGACGTTGGCAATGGTGCTGGCGAAACCAAAGAATAAGGTTGCTGCCAAGATGCCAAGCGGCTTCCATTGGCCGAAGATAAGCGACGCTAGAGCTAGAAAGCCAAGACCAGCAACGCTGCCCGTGAACTCTCCAGCATAGGTTAGAATAATAATCGCTCCTCCGAGACCTGAGAAAGCACCGGAGAACATAACGCCGATATATCTCATTTTCTTCACATTCACTCCGGCTGCCTCCGCCGCATGCGGGTGCTCACCACAGGCACGCAACCGTAAGCCAAATGGTGTTTTGTACAGCAAAAATGTACACGCAGCAAGAATGATGAGAACAAGCCAGGTGGTTGGATAGGTTCTCGTGAAGAACAATGGACCGATGAGTGGAATGTCTGATAAATACACATTTCGAATCTTCACATCACTAGGAAGAAAGTTGCTTAACGTCCTAATATTACCACTGCCTGTAATGTTTCTTGCCAGGAATACCGTAAGAGAACCAGCGACCATATTGATTGCTGTCCCACTGATGACCTGATTGGCGCTGAGATTAATACTTGCGAATGCATGTAGCATGGAGAATAGTGTCCCTACGACCATGGCAGCGAGCAGCCCTACCCATAACACCCATGCTTCATCAGGTGATGTTTTCTGCATCTCGGAAACCGAAAGGGCCGCAGTGAAAGCACCAATAACCATCAAGCCTTCTAAACCGATATTGACGATACCACTGCGTTCGCTGAAAAGAGCACCAAGTGCCGTAATCAGAAGAGGAATGGTGAAAACAATCGCATATGGAAAAATATCTTGAATCGTTGTCCACATGTTAGAGTTCCCCCTTCTTCTTATTGACTTCGTTCTCGGTACGCTTATCTGCCCGACGCCGGATGAACCGACGAAGCAGCCGTTCAATCAATACGCTTGTGGCAGCAAAATAGATGATAATCGCGATAATCGAGTCGGCAATTTCTGGAGGGATATCCGTCATTGCATTCATAAACCCTCTACCCGAATACAACAGGCCAAAGAAGAGAGCAGACAGCAATACACCTGCAGGAGCATTTGCGCCTAACAAGGCAACGGCAATACCATCATAGCCTTGCGATGGCATAATCCCGATTTGAATATTCACGGCATTACCGGCAAATTGGGCTACTCCACCTAAGCCAGCAAGTCCGCCAGCGATCAGCATGGAGAGGATGATTCCACGATTCACTGCAATTCCAGCATATTCCGCTGCATGTCGGTTGAATCCTACCGCTTTCAGCTC
>JACMJI010000074.1 GCA_014380705.1 Gorillibacterium sp.
GGGATTTAGCGCTCATTTCGATTGCTAAATCGGCGCTGGAGGGCGCTCGGCTAGAAAGGGTAACCCCAAAACTTATAAATTCTTTATAGCAAGGATAAACGCCTGTCGGCGTCCTCTGATATAGTCATAAAGGCTCCTTTCGCCATGTAAACACATGGTTAAGGGAGCCTTTTTCGTGTGCTAATAATACCTGTGCATGCTGCACTTTATTTTCTAGCCTGAATGATTCCTGGGCGCCCACGCAACCGCTGCTCCAGCTGCCAGCGCTTCATTCGATCCACTTTTTTCAGTTCAACCCTCGTTTCCTCACCTACCCCGATAATATCATGGAGATGAGCAGCAGTAATCATTAATGCAAAAGAAAGCCATAGAACACCAAAAATGGACGGCAATGTCCACCCTTCTCCGATTCGAAGCTGGGGGACCGCATAAATGAACATTCCGAGAATCAGACTGAGCCCCATCACATTCTTTGAACCCTTCAAGAGAATCACTCCTATCCTGAGCTTGTACGGTTTAGTTTATGCCCTGGAATAGGGCGATATGAATAGAACTTAGGCTTTTTCATATTAAGCATACGGTTTGCTAGGTGAACTTGGGCTATGAGCAAGCACCAAGGGATTTCTGTCCTCATATGATGAACTAGTTGACGGCTTTTGCTTATGTTTTTACATTTTCAATGCGCCATACCCTAATTTTCGTATGAGGAGGCTGCTCGATGAATGCTCATTTACCAAGCTTGGGAATCATGGCCTGCTTTCACACGGGTCAGCCTCCCTTCCGGCAAAAAGAAACCTTCCGAGCGCTCTGTGAAGCAGGAAAAACTCTGGGCGTTCAGGTGTATGTTTTTGCTCCTGAAGCACTGAATCTGCAGCATAGCCCGAGAATTTGCAGCTTTCGGCGTCCTTTAGCAAACAAGGGATTAGTTGGCTACACCCTTCAGCCGGAAACTACAAACTGGCAAAAGAATATCTTCCCGCCGCCTGATATGGTATATGATCGCACGTTTTGCTCAAATGCCGAGGAAGAGTTTCAAGCCCGCATGGCGCGGCGAAGGTTATCAGACCTGGGCATTCCCCTCCTGCAGCAGAAGCTAGGCGGCAAATGGGAAACCCAAAAAGCACTCGCTGCATGCAGCATGCTTAGACCGCATTTGCCCGCCACTGATCTGCTCGGCAGCGGTGTTAGGCGCCGGCTTGCGCAGCACGGAGCCGCGTTTCTCAAGCCGGACACCGGCTCGCAGGGCAAAGGCTGTGCCCTGCTCTATCGTCCGGGCTTAAGAAAGGGTATCGGCTGCTATTCGACTAATGCCGATACGGAGGAGGTGCAAAGCGGCGTTCTGTACGCCGCTATGGGTCGGGATGCGGAGAATCATGCCTTCCGCATCCACTTCTTAAGCGCCAAGGAAGCAAGCGCTTGGCTAAAAAGCTTTACAGCGCGCACCCGCTACCTGGTGCAGGATTTCTTAAATCTTACTGCGGCTAACGGCAGCGTCTACGATATTCGCTCCCTCATCCAGAAAGATGGAACAGGTAAATGGGCACTTACCGGTATGGCCGCAAGATGTGGCGAGCCAGGAAGTGCCACCTCAAATCTTCATGGCGGCGGCGCGGCTGAAGATGCAGATGCTTACCTGACGCATGCTTTTGGTGGATGGAAAGCTGAAGTGATCAAACGAAAGCTCAGGCAGCTTTCCATGCTTGCAGCACATGCTTTGGAACGACATTACGGTCGTTTGGCAGAGCTTGGCCTTGACTTTGGTGTTGACCGAGACGGTCATGTCTGGTTGATTGAAGCAAATTCCAAACCAGGACGATCCGCCTTCCGCATAATTGGTCATTTAGAAGCTGCTGAGCGGTCGACGTTCTATCCCGTCGCATATGCACGGAAGCTTCTCTTAAGTTCTAGCTTCACTCCAGCTACCCTCGAATCGTTTAGGAGGATAAATCGATGAGTTTGACCCCATGCACGATTCTTATTACCCAACAAGAGGATAGCACCATCGCCTTCACCCGTTCTCTTGGTACGCAATTACAGATCAGTCCGACGCGAACGTGCGTCCTGCGGATTGGTTCCAGAAGTGTCACTGTTTCGGTAAAGCCCTTAAATCGGCAGGGGAACTATCTCACGCTCCCCGCTTCGATTGCTTCGATCCTTCGGCTCCCTCATGCTGGGAAATGCTTAATCCAGGTAGAAGGCAAACGTGAGCTTCGAATCGGCCCATTGATTGGCATTTTATCTTCAACCAGCAATGATCCAGCATCGCCCTTCGGAGGTCGCACTTCGTTTATTCGAGATATACTTGAGGCCGGGAAGGACAGCAGCTACTTCTTTGCTTTCTCGCCGCGAAATGTGAATTGGAATGATGAAACCGTTACAGGCTACTTCCGCTCCCCCGGTGCCGGTTGGATTCGCAAAACAGTCCCGCTGCCTGATGTGGTGTACAATCGGTTTCCCAATCGCGGTACCGAGAAGTCAGCCGCCATCCGCCGTTTTAAAGAAGAGTTTGTAAGCCGCAATATCCCATTTTTTAACTGGGAATTTTTCGACAAATGGGATGTTTATCGTTTGCTTGATGGGGATCAAGAGATGTCTCCCCACGTCCCCGACACGGAGCTTGACCCATCGGCGGATGATATCCGCCAGATGCTGGAGAAGCACCGTTTCTTATACCTTAAGCCATCTGCAGGCAGTCTTGGCTTCGGTATTTATCGATTAACCTACAATCCAGGCAAGGGCTACTTCCTGCGCTTCCGTAAGAATAACGCCAACGTGCTGATGCGCTTTCCACGCTTTCAGGGGCTTATGAACATGCTGAAAGAACAGAAAATCCGTATGTCTCAATACGTCATTCAACAAGGGATACGTTTAATTGAATTGGATGGCTGTCCGATTGACTTCCGCTTCCATCTAACCAAGAATGGCTCAAATGAGTGGGTTGTGGCAGGAATTGGGGCCAAAAAAGCGGGTAGAGGCAGTGTAACCACCCATGTGCGAACGGGAGGCCAGCTTATGACCCCCGAACAGGTGCTTTACGCAACACATGGGAATAAGGCTTTGGAAATATTGGAGAAAGCTAAAGATACATCCATTAAGCTTGCCAAAGCGATTGAAAAAGCATTTCCACATATGCTGGGCGAGCTCGGTCTTGATCTAGGGATTGACAATAACGAGAATATTTGGATGTTCGAAGCCAATTCCAAGCCAGGACGTACCATCTTTAAACATCCACTCCTCAAAAGCCAAGGAAAGGATGCATCCAAAAATATATTCGAGCATTGTTTGTATCTGAGTGGCTTCCATGGGAAGGGGGAATGAACCGTGAGTGTCATGATCCAGGACACGGTACCCCGGACATCGCTCGCGATCCTGACTATGCCGGATCCGGAACGTGGCTTCAGGGGGAACCATGCTAATTTTATTGATCTGATACAAGCGGGTAGAGAAGGCGGGGTTTTCGTCTTTGTTGTGACGACCGATGAGCTGCTCCTAAATAAAAGACGCGTTCATGGGTATGTTTACACTGCGGAGACAGATATGTGGACCCGCCAGCTTCTCCCCCTTCCCCAAGTTATTTACAATCGCATTCCTACTCGGACTGACGAGCAGATGCCCGACGTTAACAAACTGATACGTGATATCTTAAAGAAAAAATCAATCCGTTTGTTTAATCCTTATTTTTTCAACAAGTGGACGCTCTTTGAATGGCTTAATACAGCGAAAGAAACCAAACACTTTATACCCGCAACTAAAAAACTAGTCTCTCCGTTTGACTTAGCCGAGATTATCCGCAGCCATCCCATGGTCTATCTTAAACCGATTCGTGGAAAAGCTGGAAAAGGCATCATGAAACTGGAAACTGGCAACCTAGGCGGGCGTTTTTGGTGTAAGCTGAGCATTCAAGATAATAAAAAGAGCATCGTTTCTACCCATTTCAATTTTGCCCGGCTCTGGTCACGAATAAAACAAGAGATTGCTTCCGATGAATATATTATTCAACAAGGCATCCGACTGGCAGAAAGCAGCCAGAGACCTTACGATCTTCGTGTTCTGATGCAAAAGAATGAAGCAGGCAGGTGGAAGCTAACCGGGATCGGTGCACGGGTTGCAGGCAATGGTAGCATTACGACCCATGTTCCGCGAGGCGGTCACATTGATAACCCAGAAAGTGCATTAATCTCGTCATTTGGGCAGAAAAAAACACTTCAACTAATGAAAAAGGTTGAGGATACCTCCCTCATCATTGCCAAACGCATTGAGAAGGCTGCTGGATATTCCCTTGGTGAAATGTCACTTGATTTGGGTATGGATAAAGATGGGCGAATCTGGTTCTTTGAAGCTAATTCCCGTCCAATGAAGTTTGATGAGCCAGAAATCCGCACCAAGTCACTTGAACGGATTATCATGTATAGTCATTATTTAAGTAAAACGAAAAAGAAAAGCGGGTGAAACATTTGGAGAACCCGACCGTTGGCATTATGACTCTGTATACCCATGGCCAAACCTTTGACAAGGAAGAGCTTGCCTATTTCAGCAGGCTCACGGCCACAGGGAAAGAACTCGGACTGGGGGTCTTTGTTTTTGATCCTAGTGATGCCCACGCAGACCGTCGCCAAATCCGATCTCATCGGTATGATCTGAGTAAACAAGAGTGGCAGCAGGAATGGTTGCCTTTTCCCGATACAGTCTACGACCGCTGCCGAGCGCAGCGGTCTGTCCGCTTCAAGGAAATGCGTCGGTTTCGCTCCCGATTTTCTAAGCTTGTTTATTTGAATCATCCGCTGTCAAGCAAATGGGGAAACCAGATCATTCTGGAGCGCAACCAGGCAATTTACCCTTATTTACCTCATACACGTAAATACCAAGGCCTAACGGACTTAAGAGAGTTTATTAATCAATTCCCTCTAGTTTATCTCAAACCTATAGATGGCTCCGGTGGTCGAGGTATCGTACGGATCACTAGGGGAGAAGCGGGAAACTGCAAATTAGAAGGGCGAGATGCAAGTCGACGGATTATTGTTGGCAGCAAAATAGACATTCGAGCAGTGCCAAGACGACTTTCAGGCTGGGGCTTAGCTAGTCGTTATCTTATCCAGCAAGGAATCCCCCTTGAACTTGACGACGGACGGGTACATGACTTTCGTTTGTTGATTCAGAAGAATGGTCTGGGATTATGGCAAGTTACTGGCTGTGCAGGACGTATCGGTGGTGGCAGAAGTGTAACTTCCAACCTTCATGGTGGGGGAGAGGCCGTAGCTTTCACTGAATTACTACGTATACGCGGACTTTCAGCAGATAAAATAGCAGGCATCAAGCAGGATATGGAGCAGCTTGCTCATCTAACAGCCGTTCAATTGGAGAAAAAATTCGGCAGACTTTGTGAGCTAGCACTCGATTTAGCTGTCGGTCCCGACAATAGAATTTGGCTATTGGAGGTCAATCCCAAGCCATCACGGGAAATATTTCGACTGATCGGGGATCATGAGACGTATCAGCTTGCCTTACGCCGACCTTTGGAATATGCACGCTGGTTAGCTTTACACAAGTAAACCTTTAAATAAAAATGCACAGCCTCCTATTTGGAAGGCTGTGCTAAATTTCACATACTATTGTATACGTTTGCAAGTTTCCTCCGCTAAAGCACACTGCCCACTAACTCGGAAGTCGTAGGAAAATTTAAAGTAAATGACTCCGCCAATTCTTACCCAGAATGCTGTTTGGGTTTCTGCTACCCCCCCCTGATGCACAAGCTCTCCCCGCTGCCAAAGCTCAACATGACTGGCCATCCAGATCGCATTATCAAAATCCGCTTCAGTTTTTAAAATAAATCCCGTTTGATACATCAGATTCACCCCTTTGAAAACTACATTTTCTTCAGATAAATGATAAATCCTGCTGAGAATTGTTCCTATTGTGAAAAAGATTACAAAGGTTGCCGATCACCCCTTATTATATCAGGATTTATGGGTTTTACAAAGATTAATTTTCAATTTTTCATTGATAATCTTCCAGAGCTATTTTGATTAACCTATATTTGAAATTCAAGGATAAACGCCTGTCGGCGTTCTTTGGCGCCGTGCGTTTACCGATGCGGAATCAGAATGAACCTTACCTAATATTTATACTTTCTGTGGTGCCGCCCTAGCGGCATGGAAGTCTGATAGAGTAAAAATAAGCCCGACTCTCCAATAGTTAAAATTATCAAAGAGTAGACAGTCGGGCTTTAAAGGTTGCTGAAAGAACACGTCATAATTTAGTGAAATGATCTCCAGAATGGAGCCTTCTCGTCAATGATCTCTCGGATCTGTCCAAAGGGAATTCTAAATGTCGGGAAGCCCGCTGCGTAGGGGGCAATTTCATAAGGTGTAAAATATAGATAGAGGCTGTCTCCCGTAACATAAAAAGGTTGCTCTGGTTTAATTCCCTTATAGTCATCTGGCCAGACATAGCTGTACTCTGGATCGTTCTTGATCTTTTTGGCTACAATTTCACTTAACACCAATACATATGAACTGCCTGGTTTGAACAAGTCCTTAAGCTCGTAGAATTGTCCAGTCACCAAATCGAGCTTTGCATGAGTACGTGAGGGCATCCCATGGGCTGCACCGAAAGGGAACCGATAACCGTTCATCTCTAATACCAATAATTGTTTTTGAAAAAAAACAACAGAGAAATCACCGGTATAACTGTAATCTAGCTGTACTGCCGGATCGACAGGAACAACTTCGGACAGCTCGGCAAGTCTTTGATTCACCTGTTTTTCCGTAGCTTCATTAACCATTCCCTCCACCTGTGGGTAATAAACGAGGTAATCTCGATTCGGCTTATATTTCGCTTCAAGAACACGATATTGGGAGCCCAGCGGGATGATTTTTCCTTGTTCCCATATAAGCCGACCCATAGGACCATAATAGGAAAGGCGGTTATCGACGTATGCTTTGATTAAGGCACCTACTAAAATAAGTGTCCCATTGCCGGGAACAACGGGCATCCCTGGGGGTTTTTGACCATTCTTATTGATAAAAAAGGTTTGATCACCCGTTGTCACGGATGCTAATCCTTGCTTATAGTCCATTACATCATCGAACAAAAAGTCAGTTAACCGTCTACCATTCTTGTCAGCTAAAGCATATTTGGACCCTCGATAGGGTTCCTCGGGATCCAGTGCTATGCCGATTGCCACTCGTTCCTCACCCAGTTGTCCAATGTCGTTATATTCCGGTTTAACGACAAAGCTCCCACGTCTGTCGATTAAACCATATAGATTGAGATAATCCGACGCCGTATTGACAACCGCCCGACCATCTTGAAAAGGCTGCGCCCCGGTAAATAGGGGAGGAATGACTACCGCACCTTGTTCATCTAAGTAACCATATTTTCCGTTAGCCTCTTTTTGGAAAGCGAGTCGCCCATCCCCAAGCGGACCTACAAAAGGATAAGGATAGGCAGTTAGGTGTTCCCCCCCGCGTCCGATTAGAGCGAACTGCCTTTCTGCTGTCTGTACCAAAGCTTTCCCATTTTGATAATCATTTCCCTGGAGGAATTGCGGAGAGATGATCTCGTTTCCTTGCAGATCAAGATAGCCATAGCCGCTCTGTCCGTCTGTATTTGTCACTGAGAACAACGCGCGTCCTTCGCGGTAAGGGTTTATATAGCTGTAGATCCTTTGTGTTACAAGCGCACCAAGCTGATTGATAACCTGAAAGCCCTGATCTGTGCCTACAACAGCTAGACCATCCGAGAAAGGGAGGATGGTCTCATATTTAGCAGCAACCACCATACGACCTGAGGAGTCGATCAGACCGCTTCGTCCGTTTTTCTGAACAATAGCTAATCCATTCGGTTGGAAATCATCTGCCGACTCGAATTCAGGAACGATTCCCCACTGACCTTGAGCTGTAATATACCCCCATAGGGTTCCTTCTGCTGTTCGATTCATTGCTGGATAAAGATTGACGAAGCGAAGCCTGTGTTGATGTTCCTGTGCTTCTTGCTGATTTGTTAGAGGTGCTTGCTTTAGAGGATTTGGATAGCGGGAATGAGCGAAATTCGGCTGCTGTTCAGCCCGGTCCGGCCAATCGTAGACAGAGCGATGAATCCCCCCCGCTGACTCCGAGGTAATCCGGTAATCCACGACCAAACTCATCCGATCGAGCCTATTCACGGGCGCTGCGTATAACCCGACAATTTGATCCCCGCGCCCCTCAGCGTAACCACTAATTTTCCATGTCTGACCATCATTCTTAAGAAGAAACACAAATAACTGTTCATCTTGCCTATAAGCGGCGGCATACTCCTGTACCCCATCCCCATCAAAGTCTGCAGCTACCAAAAAATGGCGATAAGGTCCCCCCTCAATCTCAACTAATTCTGCGTTAGGAGGTAGAAGTGCCTTGATCCATTCGTTCCCATCCAAGGGTTTTCCCATTGAATCCTCTCCCTTTCAAGGACTGCCTTATTTATTAGCATATGGGGTAGATTTTTGTCCCATTCTAAAAGCTGCAAGAAAAAGGATCGAGAGTCGAAGGATTCACAAAAAATCACTCAACGGCTTAACGCCGAAAAGTGATCTTCTATCGAAAAGTATCAATGGAATATAAAAATCCTGTCTCCAAAAATATTAAAAAAGCGAAACGGTAAAGGTGTCTTTACCTGATTCGCTTTTATAAGTGGTAAGTGTAAAGTTTAATTAAGGCAGCAGAGTAAGCAGCTCTCCAAACGATTCAATCCGCACATCAGATCCATCGAGCTCACCATCCTTACCGAAGCCTGCATAATCACAGCCTACGACAACCAGCCCATTCTTTACCCCAGCTTCCACGTCTGATGAACGATCTCCTACCATCCATGCATTTCTAAGGCCGTAACGTTCAAGCAGCAGCCTAACTAATTCAACCTTGGTATCCGTCTGATATTCGCCTGCGCTATACATATTCTCAAACAAAACCGCTACGCCTTTGTGCTCAGCAACCAGCTTGACATAATCCTCCAACCCGTTACTTGCCACAAATAAGCGAATACCCTGCTCACGCAGTTTCTTAAGTGTTTCCTCGACGCCTGGGTATAACTCACCCTCTCCACGCTCCAAAAAGGCAATCTGATGCTTAAGTAAAAGCTCGTCAGCCCTGCGGTGCGTCTCCGGAGTCTCGTTAGGAAAAACCTCGCCCCAGATCTCAGCAAGCAATTTACCCAGACCACCAAGAATGAGTTGGTCCGGTGGGTTATCCCCTTTGAACAATCCTTCACGACGCAGGTCGTCGCAAACTTTAGCAAACGCGGGGAGAATAATTGATTCCGTCTTGAAAAGCGTTCCATCCATATCAAAAATCATAGCTTCTGGTTTCACTTTAGGTAATGTCATGGGGTATCTTGTCCTTTCACAACTGTTTTCTCTGGTTTAATCGTGTCAAAAAACAGGAGGAAAGTCAACTCGGATGTTTTCTTACTCATTCTGATCAAGCTCAAAAAAGCTATCGAAATGTTCTCGGGTAAGATTTCAATCCGGTTTGCCGAACAATTTCTAACTCGGCAACCGAGAACACTTTATTATTATACAATTTTAAATATTCTTCTGATATTGAGCTATCAAAGATAAGCAAATCATCAGTATTGATAGTCACGGGTATGTCATTTTCATAAAGTTCTTTTATTGGATGATGATTGTAAGATGTTGCTCTTTTAAGCATTATATTGCTCGTAGGACAGACATTTAGTTGTATTTTATGGTCACTCAACCATTTCATAACATTTTTAGATTTTATGGCAGCAATTCCATGATGCACTTCTGAAAGCTCTAATAATTCAACAGCTTCCCTTACGTCAACGGCTGTACCAAATTCTCCAACATGAGATTTCAATTGTATGCCATAACCCTGCGCCTTTCTGTAAATTTTTTGGAATTTTTTGATTGGTTGAGCGAGTTCATTGCCGCAAACATCAATTGA